>NZ_JACHVA010000124.1 GCF_014230055.1 Puniceicoccus vermicola
CGCACGTAGAATCGCTCATGATGAACCTAGAGACATGGAAACACTTTAGTTCCCGGACGCAAAAACACGAAGCCGCGCAATCAATCAGTGATCGTGAATTCGATTCATTAAATCCTGGAGAGAGGTCGATGGTTGAGATGCTTCGTGAGAATTCCGGGCTCCGCCTAGAGCAGGAGCATATCGATTTTGAATATATAAAGGTAGTATTTCGTTCCTGCTTTAACTTAATTGGTATGACCCAAGGACATCGGTAACACTCTATAGTGGCATTCATGCCATGGAGAGAGACCGAATCGATGACCGAAAAAGAACGTTTTGTAACCCTTGCGGGGACCGGCCGTTTCACGATCACGGATCTGTGTCGTGATTTTGGAATCAGCCGGAAGACCGGGCATAAATACCTGGAACGGCACAGTCGCGAAGGACGGGCCGGGTTGAAGGACAGGAGCCGCTGTCCCGGGAGCAGTCCTTCTGTAACCGAGGAGGAAGTGGAGCGTTTAATTCTTTCTGCGATCCGCTGACGGTGTGCGACCGCTACAGCCGTTATGTGATCGGCTGCAAGTGTCAGCCCAATCAGCAGTTCAAGGGGACTTTGAGAAGCTGCAAAAAGCTGATGCGCTATCACGGGCTGCCGGAGGTCATCCGGGTGGACAACGGTTCTCCGTTTGCTTCCGGGTCTCTGGGCCGACTCTTGCGTCTGAGCGTGTGGTGGATCGAGCAGGGAATCCGTGTCGAGTTCACGACGCCGGGATCGCCGCAGGAGAACGGGTGGCACGAGCGCACTCACCTGGACTTGGAAGCCGAGGCGGTTCGGCCTCCGCCGGCGAACATGAGAGCCCAACAAAAGCGCTTCGACCGCTGGCGTCATGAGTATAATCATGATCGTCCTCACGAGGCTTTGGACATGCTTTTTCCCGGCGAAGTTTACCGCCCCAGTTCCCGGCGTCTCGGCGAAACGGACAAAATACGTTACCCCGAAGACTATACCGTGAGACAAGTCAGTGAGTCGGGACACTTCTTGATCGGGGGGAGGTCAACTTCTGTCTGGGCGAGATCTACTACGGATGCAGGGTAGGGCTACGGGAATGAGCGGTTGTTTTTGTCCAGAATTACGCTGAAAAGCGCAAATACTGGACGAAACTCAAATGAAGTCGAAAAAGGAGAAAGAGCCCATGAACGATTTTGGGGAAGCCCTGCGCCCGACGTTCCCAGCAATCCGGAACCTGTCAACCCGTATCCATCGTTCCCCGATAATCGATTCCTTGTTTAGTCGTCGCCCGCCACGCACCCGAAATGTTCAGTGCATTGAAAAGCTGGGTGAAAGGCGATTTGCTGGATGAATGAATGCGTTCAGTCCTTGTAGAAATTAGAGCGGAAGGCGGTGGGGGGCATTCCTGTAATTTCCCTGAAGCGCCGATTGAAGTTTGATAGGTTCGAAAATCCAACCGCGTAAGCGATTTCGGTAACGGATTTACGACTTCCAATTAGGATAGAGCAGGCGCGAGCGACTCGCAATTCGTTTAGGTGGCGGTGAAAGTGCCGTCCGCTTTTGTTTTTGAAGAACCGCGAGAATGCTTGGGGCGACATACCGATACCCTTGGCGATCTCAGCTTGGGTGAGGTTGGACTCCGTGAATCTAGTTTCTATTTTCCGGAGAACAGATTCTAGACGAGAATCAATATGCGCCGCTTTCTTCACTGAGAAATTCGGGGTGTTCAACCATTCATGAGAGGTGGTAATCGCGAGAGAATGGAGAAGGTCGAGCAACAACGCGATCGGAGCATCCATCTTGGTTCGATTCTCCATCCGTCGCAGTATTTCGTAGCAATTGTTGGCGGAGTATTTGGGGAAAATCGCTCCGCGCTCCGCCTGATCGAGGAGAAGACGTGTAGGGCGATTTTCAGGGAGAGCCCAAAAATTCTCCCCCCAGGCGAGCGGACGGAAATGGAGGACGGTCCATTTTGCGCCGCTTTTGTTGGAGGGATCCGAAGTGAAGGCATGAGGTAGATTTGATCCAGTCAGCACCAGATCGCCCGGTCCATAGGGGCGCATTGCTCGACCGGAATGAAGAAGGCCCCGACCTTTCTCGATCCAGACAACTTCGACTTCTGGATGAAAATGCCAATGGGAATCCACGCTTGGTTTGGAGAAGGTGGAAACTTTGACTCCAATCTGGCCTCCGGAAAGGGCTTCAAGCTGTGGTGGATCCGGTATCATATCAGATGGGTCATCTTAGGTTCTGTCTGGAAGAGTCATCGCGATTATTTCTCTCACGGAGAACGTTATGATTCATGATACACGTCTCTCGATGGATTTGTGTTAAAATAGTATTGAAACATTTGCAATAGGGTAGAAGAGAATCTGTTGACTTCGATCTATACTGAGGTCCGATGAATTCTTCCCCCCCCCTCCCAACGGTTCTCGCCGCTGTAGCGCATCCGGATGACATTGAGTTCTGCTTTGCAGGCACTCTTGCTCATTTGAAAGAGGTAGGTTGTTCCGTGCATATGTGGAATCTGGCGAATGGCTGTTGTGGGGATGCGGTTCGCGGCAGAGAGGAGACCGCCAATATTCGATGGAAAGAGTCCCGAGCGTCCGCCGCGGTATTGGGCGCATACGCGCACAAACCGGTTTTTGATGACCTCGCCGTTTTCTATGATCGCCGCTCGCTCTCCATCGTCAGTGCGGTCCTCCGGAAGATTCGGCCACAGATCATCCTGACCCATTCACCGAACGACTACATGGAGGACCATCAGAACGTATGTCGATTGGTGGTGTCAGCTGCGTTCAGTCGAGCGATGCCGAACCATATCACGGGCCCGGAGGTTCCGACCTACAACGATCCGGTTCGCATCTATCACGCCGCACCTCATGGCTTGCATGATAGTATGGGAAACCCTTTTCAGCCGGATCTCTTTACTGATATTTTCACGAAAATTCCGATCAAAGAGAAAATGCTGAATTGTCACCGTAGCCAGAAAGAGTGGCTCGAGACCACCCAGGGCATGGGATCCTATGTGGATGAGATGATTGATATGGGCCACCAGTTGGCCAAGCACAATTCTTGTCGGTTCTCTTGTGCTGAGGGTTGGCGGATTCACCATCATCTTGGGTTTTGTCCGCAAGATTACCAGCCTTTAGAATCTCTTTTGCCCGACTTTGTTCAAAGTGCATTCCCGTCCGTCTATTCCTGATTCATTAACCTGAAACGAAAAACCAATGAGCCATCCAATTAGCAAATTAGCACCGACATGGTGGGATTATACGACACTAGAAAGGGATATCCTGGACGATGCCGCCCGATTGACCGTTTCGGATCTCGAGCAGTTGTCCCGTCCGGGATTTACCGTTCGTTTCTATGACACGGTGCAGGAATTTTATGCGGCTCAGGCACTTGAGTATATCCAGGCATGGCAACAATCGACTCCCGATAATCCTGCTGGCATCTGCGGTCCGATCGGGCCGACGGAACAACTACTGATTGTCGCCCAGATGGTGAACGCGTTGGAGCTAAACTTGAAGCAACGCGAGGCGCACTTTTGGGGGATGGACGAATGGGTGGACGAGGCAGGGAAGCCTGTAGATTCCGATCATCCTCTCTCATTTGCACGCTGTGACAATGAACTCTGTTTTAATCGAATCCGTTCGGACTTAGCCATGCGGGAGTCGAACAAGCATTTTCCCGGCGGTGACCTTGCCGAGTACTCCGCGACCTACGATTCTGTCCGGTGTGTTTTGATGCAGGGAGGGCAGGGTGAAATCAAGCACTGGGCTTTTAATGATCCGGTTCGTCGCGAAGGGAAGTTCGAAGAGCATCCGCCAACTCCCGAAGAGTATTTGGCGAAAGGGACGCGCGTGGTGGATCTTCATCCCGTAACCATCATGCAAAATGCGCGCACCTCGGGTGGTGGGAATGTCTCTCTTGTGCCTACGCGAGCCTGTACGGTCGGCCCGCAGGAAACCTGGAAGGCCGAAACGGTGAGCATTTGGCACCCCGGGCACCATGATAATCCATTCGGAATGCGCCTGACTGCTTTGATGATTTCGAAAGGATTGCGGAGTAGTGCCGTGCCGATGTCTCTTCTCGCAGACCATCAAGACGTGCGATTCAATTTTCTTCGGTCGGGAATTGGGACGGTTGCTGTGGAGATGCACTGATCATAAGAAGGGGCCATGAATTAGTCGTTTCCCCAGTTGAACTGAATGCGATCCTGCTAGTTCGCGCTGTGTCCTTCTTGGATAATCTCTCTTCAGAGATACTCTTGGTAGAGGGAGTTCAGGTCTATTGTCTTTCCGCACTGGAGAGCGTGATCGATTCCTATCGCGGCGATGCAGGAAAGGATTCCATCGTCGACTGTGGCTAGAGGTGGCTTGTTATGCAATAGGGTGTCGGCGCAGCCCGCTTGCCATGATGTCGTCTCCACAAGCATGGAGATCGCAGGGGGTCTCGAAGCGTTCCATGGGGGTCTCATAGCCGATGCGTTTCCATTCGATGATACCCGAGCAGGCATCGCCCAGGAGGCTCCCCTCGCTGCCGCAAAAATAGAACCGGCGTTCGGGGATGCCCGCATTGGCATTGGAATGAAAGGTCCCGTGGGCACCGTTTTCGTATTCGAGAATGGCGACTTGGTTGTTCACTATGTCAGCCTCTCCCCGAAATGGATTAACCCTATGAGGATCGGCCAGGGTTTGATAGGCAGGTAGCCCTTCAATATTCTCGCCAACCCGAGCGATGTTTTTTTCCTCTGAAGGGACAAAGAAATCAAGTCCGCCGAAACTGGCTACGCGCGAAGGCCGACTGGAGAGAATCCAGTTGGCTAGATCCAGGTCATGACAGCACTTTTCCAATAAATAGGGTCCGGCGACAGCGCGATGGCGGCGCCAGTTTCCAAAAATGTATCCTCCGAGATTAAAATCGAGGGTCTCGTTAAATTCGAAGGAAATTAGTCTTCCGAGTGCGCCAGACTGGACCACCTCACGAATCTTTTGGTAGTGTGGCGAGTATCGGAGAACGAGGCCAAAAGCAAAGGTGCGTCCGCTTTCCCTGACGGCATTTCTGACCTTTCGGCATTCGCTAAGATCGGTTCCAAGCGGTTTTTCGCAGAAGACATTTTTCCCCGCCTGCAGAGCTTTGATTGATTGACGGGGGTGATGAGTGTTGGGTGATCCGATGAAGACCCAGTCGACCGACGATCGACCTACTAATACCGAATTTAGTAAGTTTTGATCCTTATGGTGCAGCGCAGAATCGAAGCAGCGCAAGGCGCAAGGATCTGATTCGTATCGAGATACGCTCCGATCCCTGCAACGCCGCGACCTTCGATTCTGGGCGCATCCCCCTGGGACGGGCGGGAAATGAGCCTGAGCAGCGTTAGCCCAAATGGCACGGGTCTCAGACCCGCCTCCAATTGGGCCGCCTCGCTCAGACTCATTTCCCATCCCGCCATAACTATCAAAACTTCCTAAATTCGGTATAATTCGTCTTCGGAGGAGCACAGGGTGAGTGGAGTTCCTAATACGGTTTGCGCAGCGGCTTGTGAAATTGGGTCGGGATCGTAGATGGCTTCGACCACGATTTTTTGGTCTGATGCATTTAGGACTTTTTGGATTACTTTGAGCAAACGCTGTCCAGTCCCTATCAAGCCTAGGTGTATCGGTTTCGGATTCATGAGAATGGTTTTTTTCGTTTTATTCGCAATTCGAGACGAGCCAAGCGAGAGTCTGGTCGAGTCCGTCCAAGATGTGATAATCGGAAGGGTCGGGGAGGGCGAAGAGGATGCGTCTCTTCGATTGGCCGGGCGTTCGGTCCATTGGGTAAGAGTCAGGGTTGAGGGTAACCCTGGCACTGGATCTCAAACCGACCTGCGATTGCCTCACGGGATGTCTGCGTGGGTGAATGTTGTTCCTCGAACAGCGAGCGAATCAAGAGTCGGTGAGTGAATCTGCTTGGTTCCCAGTGCGGGGATCGTGTCGAGGAGCTCGTCGTCCGAAAGAAAGAGCAGGATATTTGGCTTTTTCTTCATTTATATTCCCGAATATTCGTATTCAGTAGAATAAGGTGAAGCAAGGAAGAAAGAGAAACGGTATGGCTTCCAGCTTAACCAATTGTAAGAGCTCGAATCCACCTCTCCTTCGCCATTCTTTCCCAATTGTTTTGTTGACGGGACGTGGCGTCGAGTTGGACACGTGGCCAAGCCGGAGAATATAAGGAAATATTGAGTTTGACTATGGCAATCCGACCGGGTTTAAATATTTTCATGATGAGTAAGCTTGCCCCTATTCCCTTCTTCTCTCACTTGTTTCCTCTGCTTGCGTTCGGCATCAGCTTGGTATGCCTTCCGGTTCACTCTGCCGTAGTGACTTTGGATGCGGATGATTCAGGTAATTCCTCTTTTGCTACGGCAGGAAATTGGGATGATAATCAGGCACCGCAGGCTGGGAACGACTATTATACCAATGGATTCCGACTGGAGGTTCCCAATGATAACAATGATTACACTTTCGGAGGGGATTCGCTGACAATCAATAATTCGAATTGGGCGGTCATCGCGGGCACTACGCGCGTTTTGACCGTGAACGACCTAATCCTGGATAATGCAAACCTCCAAACAGGGACGAGCGGCAGGGATCTCAATCTTGATGGGAATGTTACAGTCGCGGGAAACTCTAGTCTGCAGACGATTCGGGCTTCCGTGAACTTTCTTGCTGCGGTCGGGGGCTCGGCAGAACTGAGGATCTACAACCGTCAGGCCGCCAACGATCCGACGGTCACCTTCCTTTCCTCGGCCAATACTTTTACGGGAGACATCGATGTGGACGTGGGCCACTTCACTCTGGCGGACAATGCGCGCATGAATTTCGTCATCGGAGCCAGCAGCGGGGTTAATAACGAGATTTACGACTCCTCTGCGGCATCGTCCACTTCCATCGTCGATTTGGACGGCGATTTCTATTTCGATCTCAGTAGCGCCAGTACGACCCAGGGTGATTTCTGGAATATTGTCGATCTGGCCAGTCTCGGGGCCTCGAATGTAACCTTTGGCGAAACCTTCAGCGTGAATGGATTCTCCAATAGCGGGACGCTTTGGACCAGTGGTTATTACGCCTTTGACGAAAGCACCGGCACGCTCTCCGTGATCCCCGAGCCCTCGTCGGCAACCATGATCCTCCTGGCGGGATGTGGGGTGACGGTTGTGGTTTGCGGTCGGCGACGCAGTGTTTCCTGACGGTATATCTCTCCACTTTTTCCAATCGACCTGCCTCTTTCCTGTAATCGAAAGCATTCATGTCGGGAACACGGTCGAACTGACAGCAGGGACGGAACGCCAATTGATTTCCCGTTATCAGGCAAAGCGTCCCTGAGGGAAAGAGGTAGATTTTGAATCCGAAAAACCATCAGGCCAGTCGTCCGAATATTATTCTGATCAATTGCGATGATCTGGGTTTTGGGGATTTGGGATGCTATGGCTCTGGGGTTAACTCGACTCCCTGTCTGGACCGGATGGCTGGCGAGGGTCTTCGGCTGACTCACTTTTCTATGGCGGCTTCCGTATGCTCGCCCTCCCGGGGTGCGATGTTGACGGGCTGTTATCCTCCGCGCATTGGGTTCGGTTCCTTCGATGACCGTCCTGTTTTGTTTCCGGGCCAGCCGGTCGGTCTCTCGCCGGACGAGACATCCATTGCCACTTTGCTCAAGCGCGCTGGATACGCGACTTCCCTGGTTGGCAAATGGCATTGCGGCGACCAGCCGGAATTCCTGCCGACGCGGCATGGTTTTGACCATTATTACGGATTGCCCTACAGCAACGACATGGGGCGTCAGGCGGGCCGGGAGGTCGACTTTCCGCCACTGCCGCTTCTGCGTGATGAGGAGGTGATTGAGGCGCAGCCGGATCAGGCCTCCTTGATTGAGCGCTATACGGAGGAGGCGGTGCGGTTCATCCGTGCGGAGCGGGACGGTCCGTTTTTCCTGTATCTGGCGCACATGCAGGTGCATCTCCCGCTGTTCGCCCCGGAACGATTTATGAAGCAGTCCCGCAACGGGCGCTACGGTGCGGCGGTGGAATGTGTTGATTGGAGCACGGAGGTCCTTTTGTGGGAGTTGGAGCGGCTTGGATTGACGGAGAACACGCTGGTGATTTTCACCTCGGACAATGGATCCAATGGACGAAACGGTGGTAGCAACGGCGGGCTGCGCGGGAGCAAGGGCTCGGCGTGGGAGGGTGGATTCCGGGTGCCTTGCGTGATGCGCTGGCCGGGGGTGATTGCGCCCGGTGAAGAGTGCGATGCCCCGGTTTCCGCCATGGATTTTCTGCCGACCTTTGCTTCTCTGGCTGGAGTCGACTGGCGGTGCGGTCGGCGGATCGACGGATGCGATGCGGGTGGGGTGCTCTTTGAACGAACGGGGACGGAGCTTGAACGGACGGAGATGTTTTACTACCTTGGCGAGGAGCTTTGTGCGGTACGGAGGGGGAATTGGAAATATCATGTCTGGAATGGAAACGGCCCTGAGCTTTTTGAGCTCGGGACGGATCCGGGAGAGAGCTGTAATGTGCTTCTGGATCATCCCGAAGTGGCCCGTGAACTGGAGGAACTGCTGACTGCCTGCCGCTGCGACCTCGGAGACAGCTCCATGGGCATGCGCGGGGATGGAGTCCGGCCGATTGGTCGGGTGAATGAGGCGAAGCCATTGACCGAATTCCATCCGGACTGTCCCTATTTCGAAGCTGAGTATGATCTCTCCGATGCCGAATGAAGACCGTAACTGTGGTGTGCGGTTCGTCGATCGACTGCGACCGCTTGGCCCCATTCTCGATTTCAGCCGAGAGGGCTGGACGGTCTGGGATTGTGCGCCGATTCTTCATGAAGGGAGAGTGCACGTTTTCTTCACCCGCTGGCGAACACCGGAGGAAGGCTCAAGTCCCGACGCGCAGTGGTATTTGGGCAGCGAAATCGTTCATGCCGTTTCGGACGATGTCCTCGGGCCCTACGAAATTCGCCAGGTTGTCTTGCGGAAAGAGGGAGGCGATGGATCGTGGGATGATTCGGCGGTCATCAATCCGAAGATTTATCGCATCGGCGAACGTTTCGCACTTTGCTACACGGGATGCCGCGCGAGGCGTCATGATACCCAGGCGATCGGTTTGCTGGTGGCGGATTCTTTGGACGGACCGTGGACCAACTTGAGCGCCGATGCTCCGATCATTGCGCCGGGCGAGAAACCGGAGGCCTTCGATGGTTACCTCTGCAACAACCCGGCTATGCTTGTGCATCCCAGTGGAGAGATTTGGATCTATTACAAAGGGCGTCCGCGGCTACCGGGTGCGGGAGCGGGGCCGATGCGGATCGGTCTGGCCACGGCGAAGACTCTGGAAGGGCTCTATGTCAAGTATTCCGAGAACCCGGTCCTGGATCTTGCCCCACTTTCCTTTGAGGATCCCTTTGTCTGGCGGGAAGATGACGCCTATTGCATGCTGGCATCGGAACTCGACAATCCGATATGTATCTTGGAGCAAAATGGCGGACTGTTGTTTCGTTCGAAGGATGGTTTGGCTTGGGGACCTCCGGAACCCGGTTATCCAAGTCCCCGGAAGCTTTTCGGAACAGCGCAGCGCATGGAGGAACCCAATATTCTCTTCGATGGTGACCGGCCGTCGCATCTCTTTGCGACACTCGGAGGGGGAGCCGGGGCGGGCTTCCATGGATTCGTTTTCGAAGTGGCGGAAGGCTGATTTCCGCGAATCAGTGCACCCCCAGCGCGAATAAATGATGGCGGGGCTTGGGGAAGTCCTGCAGGACGATCCGTTCCAAAAGCATCTCCTTGAGTTTCGATTTGAGAGCGGCGTGCCGGGCGCAGCCCGCCAGATTGTGCTGTTCCTCGGGATCTCTGGAGAGATCAAACAATTGCTCCCCGCCGCCCGGATACCAGGTGTAACGATGGGAGAGAGTCCGAATCGTCCTGGCCCAGTCCTGCGGATTGGCAGAACGGATCGAGTTGTAACTTTCGCAATAAACAGCCTCCCGCAAGTCCGTGCCCCGCAGGGTCGATAAAAGGGAAATGCCGGGTAACACCGGATTCGGGCCGGGGTAATCGGGACCCGTCACGGGGGGCGGGAATTGCTGACCTGCCAATTCAAGAATGGTCGGACAGATGTCCTCGAGTTGCACCAGATCCGCCCGCGTTTGACCGGTGGAGAATCCGGGGCCGGAAACGATCAGAGGTACCCGGATGCAGGCATCATAGTGGCGTTCCTCTTTTCCTTTAAATCCATGGTCGTAAAGTAAATCTCCGTGATCGGAACAGAACAGGATGCAGGTGTGGTCCCGGATCTGCAAATCTTCCAGCCGGTCCAGAACGCGTCCCATCTGGCGGTCGAGGTGCAGAAGATCGGCGAAATAGCACCGGCGGTCGTGCCGCCAGTTACCGCTGACCGGCCGCTGTCGCGCGAAGTATTCAGGGGCGTGTGGGTCCTCCAGCCACTCCGCCTCTAAGGGTGTTGGAATGATGTCCTCGGGTATCCGGCACAGGTCGGAAGCCGGAGCGCAATACGGGCCGTGCGGCTGGACATAGCTGATCTGCGCCAGAAACGGGCGCTCGTCCGCTCTTCCCAGGAAATCCAGCGCTTTGGCGGTGATCCAGTTGGTTTGGGAGATCTCCTCGGGGAAGGGAAGGGGATAGGCGCCGGCATGGGCGTCGGGGAATTCCGCACTGGCCCATGGAAAGTTGGCGCGGATGGACTCGATCCGGGCGCGCAGGTTCCGGCCCTCCGCGCCATAGGATGCGAACTCGGGAACTTTGGGCTGCCAGACGGTGGCCAGCGCCGCGTCCAGATGGGATGGATGTTCGGAGGCGACCCAATCCAGCCAGGCTCCCCCGCGCATGTCTTCGGTGACTTCACAATCGTCAAAGCCATACTCTCGATAGTCGGGTCGCAGACCCGCAAAGTGTGGATGGAAATGCAGTTTCCCGAAGGCCCCTGTGCGCCACCCTGCCTGCTGAAGTGTGCGCATGAAGGTCGGCAGGCCGGGATCGAGCTGATACCCGTTTTCGAGCACGCCATGCTGACGACTGGAGAGCCCGGTGGCAATCGTCGCCCGCGAGGCGCAACAGACCGGATTGCTGGTAAACGCGTTGTTGAACGAAACGCCGCTGGAGCGAAGCCTAGCGACATTGGGCAGGCCGACGGTGCTCTCGACATGCGAGAGCCACTTCGCGGCCAATTGATCCACCATGAAGAGAATGATGTTGGGCGGTAGGGGCACTAGTTATCCGGTTTAGAGCTATGAAATTCAGACGCGACCAGTCAGGGTCGATTGACGCATAGCGATTATTTTTTTGTTGAACCGACGTTCATGCCACTCTGTGGATATATTCTTACAGTCGCTGGTCCTCGATCTTGTTGACCATTTGCTGGAGACAGCTCTCCGCCGATTTAATTTTTCCGGCGAGGATGTCTTCTTCTGTAATGCGGGCGAGAAGGATTTCCCGCGCCTTGTACCGTTCGCGGTCATAGATGATGCGAATGCGTCCGTCCGGGGTAATCGTTGCATCGGGGTAGGAGACCTCGGGGCGCGGATCGAGAAGCAAATGGGATAGCCACGTATGGCCATCGTCTTCGGAGAGCGAGGCAGTAAGGTGGGAGCGTCCTGTGAATCCAAAATGGTTGACCATGAGCAGTCGGCCGCTTGAAAGGCGGGTAATAAAGAAACGGCTGTTTGGGCCGGCGATGTCCGTCGGGCGGGGTGTTGTCCATGTGGCACCTCCATCGGGCGAGGTGCTCTGGCCGATGCCGTAAACCGTGCGCACGAGCATCCAGATCGTGCCATCGTTCCGTTCCACGAGCATATGTTCATCGAAGCACCGATGTGGGGCATCCACTCCGCCGCGACGGGTGAAGGTTTCCCCGCTGTCGGTGCTGACGAAGACGCTGGAGACCGCTTCATGGGCCAACTCCGGAAGGCGCGGCGGTTTGGTGCCCCAGACTGCAATGGGCAGAAGCCACTCGCCGTTGGATCGGACGAGGGGCTTGTTCATCATGACGCCGTTGGCGATGCGGCGGGGTGAGGTCCAGGCGGGACGCTTTGCATTGGGGTCTTCACAGCGAATGCACCAAACGCCGCCGCGACCGTTCCAAAGCCCTTGGCTCTGTGCCCAGAACAGCCACAGGCGTCGGCTCGGATCGACCCATAAAACAGGATCGAATGCGCGCACGGGGCCGGCGGGGTCAATGACCAGCAGAGGTTCCGACCACGTCCGGCCGTCGTCATCGCTGCGAACGAGCAGGACGTGGTTTTCGATGCCTTCGGTCGTGCCTCCGGAATACCAGGTCGCATACAGAATGCCTTCGGAGGTCTGTTCAATCCCGGGGATTCCCTGCCATAGCCGCCGGGACGAGGTAAATTGCGGACCGGGGTGGAAATGGATTTCCGGGGCGGTGAGTGAAAGGGAATGGATGTTTTCTTCGGTCATGAGGGTAAGCGTCTTTATTACTTTCTATGGGGTTCCCTCTCGACGGGAGTGCCGCCGATGAACAGTTGCCTGGTATATGTGAGGGATGTAGAACAAAAGGAAATTAAACTTTGGTATGCAAGTTTGTAACGTGCATCTTCTCACAGCAGTGACGGGCCGTTATCCGCGAATCCTCCGCCCTGAAAATTAATCGATCATAGGGAAGAGTTTAAGGTCAGAAATTTGGGTTGTAAGAAATAAACGGGAACAAAAACTTGAAAGTTTCGGTGTTTTGGGTTGGGGTAGCAGTTGTGGACAGTCCCGAATTTTCTAGTTCCCGCTTTGGGGTTCACGGCTACCTTCTCTCCTCTTTTTGTCGATTCCCCATTCTAGTATTCGCTTAGGCTCACTTACACCTCCGATAGAAAAAAGATGACATACGCTATGGAAATCCTTGCCGATGAAAACCGCACTGAATTGGATGCCGCCAAAGAAAAAAGTTTGCTGGATAGGGTGGACTGGTCGCATCCGGCACTGGAAAGCGTTCGCGAAGCTCCGGACAAGGCCGCCGCACTTCTCGCTCACCTCGCCACTTCTCCACGCCGGAATTACCAGTTTGAGTATGAGTGCAAAGGGGAGATCCTCGCTTTCCTAAATGAGCACTATGAGGCCTGGCGCAACTTCGATACCACCGAGGCAGACCGTCTGGAAGCACTGTCCATCGAAGAGGCGCAAGGTCCCCGTGCACTTTCCACCGTCGCCCGTCTGGGCCAGGCTTGGTGGGCTACCGGAGATCCACGATATGGCCGCGCGTTCGAACGCTTTTATCGGGCGCTTCCCACGGGCGAAATGTTTAACTGGCAACATTTCAATGGCAGCCAAGGCGCAATCGAGCTAGACACATGGCTCTATTTCTCCGACTGTGAGGGATTCACCCGCGAAGGGCGCATTGCCGTTTTGGATCACATCTGCGCCATCACGGACGATGCATGGGAGCGCACCTCCGGTTGGACGCAGCGGACCCTCGGGCCGGAGGGTCACAACTGGTATTTGCATGGCATGCATGTCCTACCGTTTTACGGGATTTTCTTTCCGGAATTCAAACAGGCTGACTATTACCTGCGAAGCAGCATCGGCATCATGGAGGAGCATCTCCGGGGGCACTATCGGGCCGATGGGGGAGCTCGCGAAACGTCGTTGGGATATCAGGGTGGGTCTTTGACGCATCTTTGGGATTTTTATCTCCTTGCCCAACGAAATGGAGTTCCGCTCTCCTCCGAATACCGAGACCGGCTCCTGCATGCGACGCACTTTCTACTGCGTCTAGCGACGCCCAATGGCAGTTCGCCCTGTTTTGGCGACATGAAACCGAATCCTGGAGGATTGACCAACCTGGCGGCTGTCTCTGCGGCCGTTACCGGCGACCGCGAAGCGAAATGGTATGCCGAGCGCTTCCGCCATCACCGGCCGGGGGTCCAGAGGGAAACGCAGGGGGAACTGCCCTTGAGTGTCTTCTGGAAAGTCGGCCTTGCCGGGGCACGAGTCTATGCCGGCACCCGTTCCCAGAACCCTCGGCATAAATCGGTGTTGATGGGTGCTACAGGCTACGGAGCCATGCGGAACAGCGATCATGAGTTCGCTAATTACCTCGCTGTGGCGGCAGCGGACCGCGGTCCGATCGTGACCAGCCACGGACACAACGAGGTGTTCTCTATGGAGATCCACGCTTTGGGCCAAAGGTTCGTGGGAGAGATGGGGTGCGTTAACTATGGCGATTCGCCCGCACGCGAGTACGATCAAAAAACCGAAGCCCATACTTGTCTGACCATCGATGGCATGGAGCAGGCCGAATTGGAAAATCAATGGCGATGGAAGAGTCAGGTCATTCCCTGTGTGCGACGGTGGATCCGTGAAGATACCCACGACTTCTTTGATGGCGTGCACGAAGGCTTTAACCGGGGACCCGACAAGCGGATTCTCCACGCGCGTAAGATCCTCTTTTTTAAATCAGAACCGAGTTATTTTCTGGTTTTCGACTGGATCGATTCTGATACGGAGAATCCCGTAAGCGCCTATTTTCATGGCTGCTGTCCGGGAGAACTCGAGGGTGACGGTATCCGCCTCGATTCTTCCAATGCCAGTCTTGCTATTCTGCCGCCGGAAGACTCTGGTCTGCATCTGGAACGTGTGAGTGACGCCGGTCTGGATGCCTATAGGGAAGCGCGGAATCTGAATGCCGAAAATTATCCGGTATTTGCCTTTCGAAAAAAAATCACCAGCGACTGTCTGGTCTGGGGCATTGTTCCACGAAAATCCTCCGAATCCACTCCGCAGATAAAACGCTTGCCGGTGTCACTAAATGGCAAAGAGGAACCCGCCAGCCGTGCAGTAGCAGTGGAAGTGCAGTTCGATTCCCATACCGATCATGTCATGCTGTCTCACACCGGATTTGATGCTGAGATGAAGGCCGGAACCCACAGCGCTTGGGGGTTTTTATCAATCAACCGATCTGGAGATGGCTTGGAATCCCGAATCATACATCGGGTAAGTGATGGCGTTTGTGGTCGTTGATGTTCCCGTAGACTATGCGGAGCTGCCAGAAATGGATTTTCGTCCGTCCGGTCGGCTTTGGAGGCAATAGGGCCGCGGGCAGCTGATCTTACCCCAGCTTACCGATAAGCCTTGGTCAGAGTGCCCCGAATCTTTTCCGGCTCCGAGGCATGAGGGGAATTGGTCATGCGTAGCGTTAGCCGCTGGACCAGATTACTCGCAATTTCTGCGGTGGATACCAGGTAGCGCGCTGTGGGAAGCACATAAAAATGCTCGGTATTCAGATTCGACTGAACGACAAACTTCGACGCGGAATCTCCAGCCGCATTTACGGCCGCAATGATTCCGCGGGCGGCGATATCATCAGAGATAATAAAGGCGTCGGGCGAAAACTTCGACTTTTTCCACTTTTTGAGAAGCGATATCGTCTTCTCATAGGCCGAACGCTCTAGTCCTACTGACTGGGGGTGATCGATACCCTTATTCATATCCTTCACCACTTTATAGTCCTTGGCAGGGATCCCGCCGACTTTCATGGAATCGGTAAAACTCTTTAGATGCTCTTTGTAACGGGGGCCGATGGAGGGAGGGAAATACGCAAACTTGCAGCAACCTTGGGAAATTAGGGAATCCACTGCCGTGCTCGCAAAATGATGATAATCGACATGCACATCAATATCGGGTGCCGGTGTGGAAAAATTGGCGTATGGAAACTTGGATTTCCCGATCTGCAGTTTGTCCTCCTCCAGCAAAAGAGCGTTCCGGGGCACCCCCACCACCGTGAATCCGACAAATGATCGATGCATCAGATCATAGTGGATATCCTCATGAGAGCCGCCGCCGTAGGGCGCTCGGGAACCATTATAAGAATCGTATAGTCTGGGAACAAGGCCTTTCGATTTGATCTCCAGTTTGAGATCGGCAGCCAGCAATCGATAAAATTGAGGTTCCCCCGGCAACAAATCGGGACCGATCAAGATCCCGACGGAAGGACGAGCCCTCTTTGACGTTACAAAAGTTCCTCTGCGGGGTGAACGCTGCAAAAGGCCATTGGCCACCAACAGATCCATGGCCCGCTGGATCCGGGTGATGTTCGCTCCCCAGAGGTTCACGAGCTCCGTGGTGCTGGGCAGGCGCTCATTTTCCTTTAGAACATCCGTGTGGATAAGCCGCTCCAAAAAGCGAGCAATCTGTAAATGCCCGGGATCGGCCGTATCTCCATCCAGCTTAAATTGCCTGTAGACCTTGGGAACCATAAGTGGAATATATGGGCATGAATTCGGTTTAGGCAAAGATAAAGAATTGGCCCATGGAGGTGCGGGGTGTGGTTCCCAGACAGGTTTCACCTTTGGGTTCTTATTCCGCCGTCACCTGATTCTTTCCGGCGGACAGAGGGATCTCGATTTCACCGTGCCTAAAAGTCCCGGTAATTCCTTCGGGCAGGGTTATCGTGGCTTTGAGTGACCGCCCGCTCTTCCGGTAGTCGACATCGATGTGGCCCCGTGGATGCACTAGGCTCCCGGATGCGGACTCCATCTTGCCCAGCTGGGGAGAAATTCGAACGGTTTCGAATCCCGGACTTGCGGGCCGAACTCCGAGAATAGTCGCATAGTAATGATACAGCGGATGGGCTCCCCAGGCATGGCAGTCCGACCGGGTATCGCCGGGTTTTTCGAAGGTGGTTTTGAAGCCCTTGTCGACCAACCCGAACCAAAGTTGCATGCGCTCCATAAAGGCATCCATTCTTCCGGTTCTTTGGCATGCCTCGAAATAATAGTGGGCGAAGTAGATGGTTGTTTGGGCAAGATCATCCGCCGCAAGCATGGCATCCATGAGGGCTGCTTCCTCGTCCAAGGTCAGTTGGCCACTGAGAATGGCGAGGCACTGGGCGTGCTCTGACCAGGAGGTATGCGAGGGGTTGTCGGCAAAGAGACCGCGCGTTTCGCTCCAGAATTTCTCCTTGAGGCTAGTGGCAAGCTTGCCAGCCGTCTTGGTTGCACGACTGGCCAATTCCGGCTCTCCCATCCATTCTTCCAACTGTGCCGTCAGGGCGAGAACCAATACAAGTTGCCAGCCCTGCACACTGTTGACGCTCATGTCTCCATCGGGACAGCAGCCATACTGCCAGCCCGGAACCCAGTCCATGAAGTTCCAGCCCTCCAGGGGTGCCGGGACTCCATCTGCAGTCAGGTGGCTTGTGAATTGATCCAGAACCAGGCGGCATACCGGAAGTGCCTGACGCACCAGCGTCTCCTCGCCCCGCCAAAGCGCCAGGTCATGAACCATGGTGACCCACCAGAGTGAGAATGGTGGAATAAATTGACCCGATTGGCTCGGATAGCGGCTTTTGGTCAGGCCATTCGAAGATAGAGAAAGCTGGAAAAGTCGTACCGCCTTGGCCGGGAGTCGGTAGTCCCGCTGCAAAGCATAATGCGTAAGGATCTCGAGCCGAGTGTCCCCTGTATACATGAGTTGCTCATAATAGGGGCAGTCCATATACGTTTCATGAGAACACGTCTGCAGCGCCCGCACCATAACCGGTAGGGCCTCTTCCAATCGTGGATCTTCAAATTGAACCCGGCTTTCCATTTCCAGCGGATAGCGGGTTTCGTAAAAAATCAGATCATCCACAATCAGGGCCTCCTCTGCCGTGCTGATCAGAATTTCCAGATAACGTCCGGCCCTCCACCAGAGGGGACGAAACTTTCTCTTCGAACCACCATCCGGTCGGAAATAGTCGGCGTAGCCGACAAAGAATTTCCCCTCGACCTCGTCGCGATTGCCCTTGCGGTCGGGCCACTCCGGTGTGCGCTCCACGGTATGATAGAGTGATTCGGCCCAGGAGACAGAGATACGGCTTCCCTGGCCCCTGCTCGTGGTGAGTTCAGGGTAGGCGCAGTAATAGTCATCCAGATCGATCAGGATCCGTAGTTGAGAATGGGCAGGCAAGGTGATTGTCGCATCCCCACCCAAAAGACGGTCCCACTGCTTAGCCGTTTCGGGGTCGCTTGCCGCTTTCAGGTACTTTTCCTGCAGAACTGTGGCGGACGCGTATCGGGAACGGCCTAGCCGACGCGGTTCGTTCAGCATGGCCGGGAGAATGGCCGGCACGAGCGGTTGCGCCTGACTTGAAAGTTTGGGCGTAGCGCCGCTCTTGGCCACCAGTCCAGGTTTCGCCTCGATCCAACCGCTTCCATCTCCCGTTTCAAATCCCCATGGATAAGATGCGCCGTCGAATTCGATCCCATCGGCAATGCCATAATTGTGTGGTCCCTCGGGGTAGTTGAGTCCCGTAAAAAGCAGGACCTGCCACGGCGTTAGTCCGGTACCGAGCAATCCCTGATGTTCTTCGCTCTCCGGGGCGAGGAGAAAGCCCGGTGCCATGCTCATTTGTGCGGTAGGCGCTCGGTTGGGTCCAAGCGCCCAGACTCTTGCCACCAATAGATGGGACCCGGCCTCCAGGTCGAGGTCGTAGGTTTCAAAATACCAGCATTCCGGTGAGCCGCGCTCAGGACCGCGCCCCACCAGTTCGCCGTCCAGATACAATTCGTAACGTTCATCCGAGCTGACATGTACTCGGATCTCTTCAGAGGACGTGAGGTCGAACTCCTTCTTAAAAGCCGAGGTAAAGGGGCATTGGGGATCGCTTGGGTGACAGATCCAACTGCAGGGCCAGTTTCCGCGGCCCCAGGGTGCGGATGGTTTCTCCTCCCGAAACGGAGGTTCATGGATCATTCGTTTCGTTACATGGTTCATGAGGTTTTCTCTGGTGTGGGATTCCGAAAACAGTGTAGAGAGGAATAGATCGGGGGATTGGAAGACCTTTGCGGAGATCACGCTAAACCGGATCGCAAGACAATCAAAAATTATTCCCGTTTATTATTTATCGTAATCGTAATCTTTCTCGTAATCGTAATCGACCGATTGGGATTAGGATTAGGAGCACGATTATGGGTAGGGCAATATGAGTCGGGGGTAGGTCGGATGGGGCGGAGTTTGCTGGACACTGATTGCGAAAAGCATTTTTATTCCCGAATGTTTTATTTCCAGCAACTTCGAAAGGCTCTAGGGATTCTCTCGGGTAGGGCAGTTTCAAGCACTTTCCCGGAGTGCAACGTGATTTCCCTATGAGCCGTTCTCCAAACTTTCTCTTTCTTCAGCTTGAGGATGCGGGTCGGCATCTTGGGTGTTATGGCGATACTGCGGGGAAGACGCCGAACATGGATCGATTGGCGTCCGAAGGAGCGCTCTACACCAACGCCTTCACCCACTGCCCTGTATGCGCTCCGAGTCGGGGCGGTATGGTCACGGGATGTTATCCTTGGTCTATCGGCAATCAGTTCATGCGGTGCGATGTTTTAGAGCCACCCCGAACGTTCACCCACGAGTTGGTCCGAGCTGGGTATCATGTTTCGTGGCCGACCAAGCTGGATTTCAATTTTACGCCTGGCGAGGGCTGGTGCAGTGACCAGGACTTTTGGTGGGAAAAGCCGGCTCCCGAGCAGCCTTTTTTCCTCTACGAGAACTTCGTGCATACCCACGAGAGCCGAATGTTTCGCGAGCTTTCGCATATTCACGGCAAAATGCCGTATTTCTGTCCATCGGAGTGCCGGCATCACCCCGATGAGATTCCCGTTCCCCCTTATCTTCCGGACACCCCCGAGCTCCGTTGGCAGTTGGTGCGGTATTATGATGCCCTGAGTGCAAACGACTACCGGATTGGCCAGCGTTTGCAGTGGTTGGAGGATCAGGGCCTGAGCGATGAGACCATTGTCATTCTTCTTTCCGATCACGGTCGGGGTCTTCCGCGAGAGAAGCGATGGTGCTATGACGCCGGATTGCATCTTCCTCTCGTGATTCGTCATCCCGGAGAGATCGCTCCGGGCACGACCGAAGATGAACTGGTGGCGTGGGTAGACATCGCACCGACCGTTTTGTCTCTCGCGGGCGTTGCCATACCCGATCATTATCAAGGTCAGGTATTTATGGGTCCCGATCGTGCTCCTGAGCGTTCCCATGTTTTCGCCGGACGAGATCGGATGGACAGTATCTATGACATGGTTCGGGTGGCGCGTGATCATCACTATCACTATATTCGAAACGATGCCCCGGGTCTTCCTTACGCTCAGTATCAAGCCTACATGGAGAAACAGCCCATCATGCCCCTGATGCGGGATCTACACGCCAAAGGTCAATTGAAGGGGGATGAGGCCGTCTTTTTTCAGCCCGAGAAACCGAGGGAGGAGCTTTACGATACCCAAGCCGATCCCAATCAGCTGAACAATCTTGCCAAGGACCCGGCGCATTCCGAGGCCCTTCAGGCACTGCGCACCGCGTTGGACCAGCACTTGGCCGAAACCGGCGATCTCAGCGAAATCGATGAAAAGGTCTTGGCGGATCGAGGATTGGTCCGGGACGATGTTGAGGCCCTGACCCAGCAGAACCGGGTCTGCCCGCTGCCTCCAGAACAGCAACTCGGCCCCGTTCCCATCCCGGCCACTCGCAGCCAGGCCGAACCTTGGCTTTGGACTGCCTCGGGATAAAGAAAACGTTGTTTTCGATACGGGTGCTGAGGGGCAGAGAGGCGCTAGCTGAAGCATCGCGCTACTAGCGCCGAGGCGCACTAATGGATTAACTCGATGCCATTGATTCTTTGCGCCGCACGCTTGGGAGGGCAACTGTCTCAGTTGCCGCCTGCTTGATGCTCAGAATATTTGAAAATGAGCCAAACATAGGTGCTCTTAACGAAAATTAGAGCGACTTTGATCTGTGCAATGGCATTGAGCGAAAGACATCGCACTTCGGGCTGAGGGGCAGTGAGACGCTAGCTGAAGCATCGCGCTACGGATCTGAGGGGCAGAGGGAGAGCTAATATTGGCGTCGATTCGGATATAGAATAATAAGGAATAACAATTGACGGAGAAGTACTTGCTGCCCATCGTAGCTCTCATGAAGTTCCCCTATTTCTCGGTAGTTGTTTTCTGTGTTCTGAGTCAATTTTCGCTTCTCGGTAAGGAGATTGTCCTGAGGGATCCAATAGGGACGGAGTGGTCGGGTGCCTTAATCGGTGAGCCCATCACCTTTGCTTCTGGAGAAGTAGCCTCTGGGGATCCGCAGATTCGAGTTCTTGGTCCTGATCAGAAGCCAATCCTAAGTCAGGTGAGCGATGTCCAAAAACATCCGGACGGTTCGTTGGCGAGCGGCAAGGTTTGGTTCATGGCCGACGTGCCGGCGGACGGGGAAGCCCGTTATCAGGTGGTGCCGGGAGAGCCGTTTTCCGGGAAGGAGGGCTCTCAGGTCAGTGTCGAGCGTGGCGAAGGCGAAGCAACGCTGTGGACGGCCGGGAAAGCTCACGGCGGCGTGCGGATTCTCCTGGGAGAGAAAACCTATGCCGAACCGATTGAAATGAGTGGGAACGAAGCGCCCATCCGCAGTCTGATCCTTCCTTCGGGGAAGTCGGTGGGAGCATCGGGGATCCACGCTCCGGCCCGCCTCAAGTCTTGGAGATCCGAGATTGTGGAAGAGGGCCCGCTTTTCATTCGTGCCCGGTTGGCCTACCAATTTGAGGTGGACCCCGGCTATTGGACGATGGAGATTACGGTCAGTGCCGATACTCCGATGATGGAGGTATGGGAGAAATTTCACACTGGCGAAAGTGAGGCTTCGTTTCGAGACTTTGATCGGTTCTTTACCCTAGCTTTGGAAGGGGAAAACTACCAGCCGACTCAGGGCTGGTTTACCGGAACACCGCGCAACCCGGCGTATGCCGACTTGCTCAAGCGCTCTGCGCCTCCGGCCTGGGTGGAAACCGGCGCACTGCCCAAGCAAGCCAACTGGCTGGGCAGTCCGGTCAACGGCTATACTCTCTCGAACCAACCCGATCTGACGGAGTACGGGCTGACCGGTTGGCCGACCAACATTCCGAATGTGGGCACGTTTTATCAGGTGGTGCAACCGGGAGGCATTGCCATCGGATTTGCCGGAATCAACCCGATGTCTTGGAAGGATCCCATTGCCCTCCGGATGGGAACCAATGCCCAGGGGCAAATGGAGGTCCGTCTCGCGTTGCAAAAGTTTACCCAGGACTGGAATACGGATGGGTTCGGGGGAGGAAGTCCCAACTACACCGGAGTGACCGAAGGGGTGCCCCAAGGCACCTCCTGGCGGTGTTATGGTATTCTCATCACCGAGGCAGTGGAGGACAAAGAGAACCAACTCGACGCCCTCATGACGGCCGCGGTGACATTGAGCGGAGACTCATTGGACAAAATTCGCCATTGGGTTTTCGAGTGGCCGGACCCGTTGACTCCGGACCAATTGGGAACTCAAAGCTCGCCGGAGGCAGAGACTGCCCTCACCACGATGCGACAGCGTCGGGACCTTCATCAGCTGGCCGGACCCTATGCGACTTTTTCGATGGCGAATCACTCGGGATTTGCGAAGCGCGTGTTCCCGCTTCTTGAACCCGTCGTCAAAGATCCGAGCCTGACCACGCCGGAAGAACGCGCGGAGTTGCGGCGGCTTTTTGCCTACGAGGCCTACCGCCAGAATTCCGGCGCTTCCTTTCCCTATGGTGCCGGTTTTCATCTCAACAATCCGAACATGACGATCATGGCGGTGGAGTCGCAGGCTCGTAGCGTCGGCTTGGTTCCCGGCCATCCGGCGGTGCCGGAGTGGCAAAAAGCCCAGCTTGCCCTCATGGAGGGATTTTTTCGGCGATTCACCTTTCCCAACGGAGTGCCCTTCGAAAATCCCCACTATATATTGGATGTGACCTTGGACTGGGCCGCCATCGCCAATTCGGCGCTGATGGAAGCCAACATTGGCGATGCGTTTGATGATCCGCTCTTCAAGAAAACCATCGAGTTCCTGCCCAACTGGCTCACTCCGCCCGATGCCCGGTTTCTCGGCCACCGGGTAGTTCTGCCGCTGGGGAACGGTTCCTATCAGTCGGTCTCCCCGTCCTTCATCAAACAATATGTGGAGTATTATAAAACGAGGGATCCCGAGCTTGCGGAAGAAATTCAATGGTTTGGCAATGCCACGTTGCCCGAGAACAAGCAGGTCAAAATCATGCCCAAGGAAACGCCTCCCGACTTGAAAAGCACTTGGTGGAAGGACTACGGTGTAGCCTTCCGGCACGGGTTCGGCACCGAGTATGAGACCCTCATGTTTCTGCTCGCGGGCAAGGCCCTGGGCCACCACGAAATCGAATCGGATCAGATGGCCTACACGTTGTATGCCAAGGGACAGCCCATTCATCTACACTTTGGGAATGGCTATTTTCCCATCTTCAACCGGCCCTGGTTGAGAAACCGGATTTCTTTCGATAGGAAGATGGAGGCCTTCGAACGTGACAGGATCGAAGTGGAATGGGCCAGCTTCCAGCCCGCTGCCGACTATTTTCGAGCGGTCCGGGAAGTGGATCTGCTGAAGGAGCGAGGAGCGGAGTATCCCAAGTTGAATGAGAAAGGCAGGTGGACGGATGAGGAGAAGGCCGACAACCGCCACTATGCGACGAGTGAAGGAGAACTAATTCCGCTCACCGTCTGGACCCGGCAGATGGCTTTTCTGAAAGATCAAGATCCGGCGGGTCCAAACTATTTTGTCCTCCGGGACAGTTTTGGCGGAGAACCGACCAAGCCGACCGATCTGAATCTCTGGTTTCTCGCCAACGGCATGGAGAAGGAATCCAACTACCTCCATTTCGACGGTCAGGTGAACGTGGATATGGATGTGTTCATCAATACCCCCGAAGACCCGGAGATCACCACAGATCGTTATGGACATGTCCAGCAACCCTACAATCGTCTGGTGGGGTTCGATCCTCAGTATCATCCCGGCGGAAAGCTGGGCGAGTATCAGGAGCTGTTGCGGATCTCGCAGGGACCGGGGGAAGACTATATGGTCGTTCTTTACCCACGGCTGAAAGGCAAGGACCCGGCGGCGAAGTTCACCCGCCTCGATCCCGAGACCGTGCGGGTGGAAACCGAGCTTTCCACCGATGTGGTTTTTCTTGGAACGGAACCCCGAGAGATTTCGGGAGAAGACTGGAGGTTTACCGGCGGGGCCTTTGCCATACGTTTCTATCGGGATGGCCGCTTGGCTTTGGTGAATTTTGAGGGTGCCTGCGCTGGGAAACTGGGCGAACAGGATATCGCCGGAGAAGGTGCATTTACCGTTACCCTCCAAGACGGGCAAGCCACGGTGACCGAGTTAGGCGAGGACGCCCGTGTGGAACTCCAATAGGACTTGGCCCGGAAGGAGATACTCTCGCGAGTGATGAAATCAAAAGTTGGACTGATGGGTTGTGGCACGGTGGCTGGCTATGGACATATACCGGCCATCCTCGAAGTACCGGACCTGGAGTTGGTCGCTCTCTATGATCCGACAGAAAGTCGATTGCAGGCCATGCAGGAGCGGTACGCGATTCCCCATGCCTTTAGCAATTTGGATGACTTCTTTGCCTCGGGAATCGAGGCGGTCACCATCACTTCGCCCGCTCCCTGCCATCGGGACAATGTCATCGACTGTGCCCGGCACCAGCTTCCCGTGCTGTGTGAAAAACCTTTGGCCATGGACCGGGCCGAGGGAGAGGAAATGGTTGCCGCCATGCGAGCCGCTGGTCTCACGCTCTACACGGGATTTTGCTATCGTTTTAGCCCCTCCGCCCTCAAAATCCGGGAACTGGTCCGGGCCGGGGCAATTGGTGCGGTGCGATCGCTCCGGTTGATCTACAACTGGAGTATGGCCGGAAAATACATGGAGGTTCCCGGCGGGGGAAAAAGGATTCATCAACGCCGCGAAGCCCGCATGCTCGAAGGCGGCCACATGGTGGACTGCGGGACTCATCAGATTGATTTGGCCCAGTTCTGGCTCGGATCCCCAGTGGTGCGCTATGCCGGGCAGGGGGCCTGGGTGGACGAGTTCGAAGCTCCCGACCACATGTGGCTGCACCTCGACCATGCCAACGGAGCCCATACCATGGTCGAGATGAGTTATTCGTATACCCATACATCGGCCCGGAAATGCTCCCTCTTTACCTATGAATTGATTGGAACGGAAGGGATCCTGCGCTACGACCGTGATAGTAAGAGTTTCACCATGGAGAATGGGGCTGGGCATCACGATTTTCCCTGGCACCCGGAGAAAGAGTTCCGGGGGATGTATCGGGAATGGGCTCGGGCATTGCGGTCTGGGAAGTCCGACTTGCTTACCTCAGGCGAGGAGGGAATAAGGGTGGCGGACATCGCACGATCCGCGACGGAGTCCGTGATTCGGGACAGACTTTAGGTGTTATTCTGGAGTCGGGCGTATTTCCGATTCCTGCTTGAAAGCGGTGCTACGGGGGAATGCTAGCCTCGGCGTATGGATCGGAGGTGGATCAAAGGCGGAGCAGGAGGCGTGAATCCGCTGGACTGTCCGGATGGTTCAAGGTAGCGGCCCTTGAGCGAATCCTACTCGTATTCGGTCTTTCGATTAGGATTACGATTATCGCGGCACCCAGATTTATGGTCCACCTCGATGCTTTTTTGGGGGGTCGACCGCGTTCTCAGGCTTTGATCTGTTGGCTCAGGGATTGGCAGGCACCCATCAAGATGCCGACATCAACGGCGTAGCAGACGTAGTGAATACCCATCTCTTTGTATTTGAGGGCGGTTTCGACGGACTCGACGAAGGTGCCGACGGGAATGCCTATTTTTGCGCAGGTTTCGGCCACCTTCTTTAGGGCATGCAGCACTTCGGGTGATTCGGTTTGGCCGGTCATACCGAGTGACTGCGAGAGGTCGTAGACGCCGACGAAGATCATGTTCACTCCGGAGATCTCAAGGATGGAATTCAAATTGTTAAGACCTTCGGTGCCTTCGACTTGGGCAATCACGGTGATCTCGGTCGAGTCATTGAAGTAGGTCTGCTTCTCGGTCGAGCTATGATCAGCTGCGCGGACATAGCGGCAAACGCCCCGGTGCCCTCTAGGGGCAAAGTGGGCCGCTTTAACGGCCTTCTGCGCATCTGCGGCGCAGTTGACGTGGGGGATTTGCACGACGCGTGCCCCCAAGTCGAGTGCTTGGCCGATTTGATCGGAGCGCAGGCAGCGCACGACTGCGGTGGTGTTCGAGCACTCGCAAGCACGGATGAGATTGCCCAAGGTGGTTACGTCATTGGGACCATGCTCGAGGTCGAGGATGATAAAGTCCATTCCTCCCATCCCGATGGCTTCGATCATGTTGGGATCGGAAGTCTTGGAAAAGGGACCGAGCAGGGCCTGCGATTGCAGTTTCCGGTGAAAAGGGGGCAAGGACTCATTCATGAGGGTTTTGGGGGTAGAACTTCACTGGCCTTGGCGTTTGCCACGGATGAAAGAGGTGGAGGTTGAAAGGCCGAAGGTCAAGAAAGACTAGAATATTAAGGAATAAAAACGGTGTAATTCCTAATCGCAGTCCTACTCGTAATCTTAATCTTCTTATGCCGAGAGTTAACTTTCTCTGGCAGGATGTGGTAATCGGAGCTGGTTCCGGCCCAATCTGCCTCTCCGACCTTTCCATCGTGGGCCGCAGCAAGCTGCGACTACAACAGCGGCACTTCGTTTCTATCGAAAAAGTGAAGAATGGGTATAATCACGCGGCCGGTGGGGGTTCGAAGACGAACCGCATCGATTCACCGGGCTTGTATTTCCAGCGAAAGCTTGCGGCAGGCGGATTTCCGTTTCCGGAGAAGAGTTGGGGATTTCCCGACCGGAACACGCTTTCTCCCGTGGCGGTGGCGCGCATCTCTGCGGAACGGAGGCGGCCGTCGATCCAGGTGAGGTCCGCTTCGAGGCCGCCCCTCGCCCGGAGCCCGCGCACACTCCCGGAGGGCCATCCATCCGGTAAGGCGGGCAGCCATACTATTTCGCCTGCATGCGATTGCAGGAGCATCTCGCAAACGCCGGCACAGGCTCCGAAATTTCCGTCGATCTGAAACGGGGGATGATTGTCGAAAAGATTGGGTAGGGTCGATGTGCGCAGCAATTCGACAAGGTGCTGGCGGGCGGCATTCCCGTCGTGAAGCCGTGCGTAGAAATTAACGAGCCATGCCCGGCTCCAGCCTGTATGGGCGCCTCCGTGAGCGAGTCGGGATTCCAGCGAACGCCGCGCGGCCGCCGCCAGCTCCGGGGTTTTATCCGGATTAATTTGTGTCCCGGGATAGAGGGCAAAAAGATGTGAGATGTGCCGGTGGCCGGGCTCAATTTCTTCAAACGGCTCACGCCATTCCAGTAAACGTCCATCGTCGCCGATCCGGTCCGGCGAAAGTCGGGGGAGGGCATCGGTCAACCGATCGCGAAACCCATCGAATACCCCAAGA
Organism: Puniceicoccus vermicola; assembly: GCF_014230055.1. Taxonomy (NCBI): domain Bacteria; kingdom Pseudomonadati; phylum Verrucomicrobiota; class Opitutia; order Puniceicoccales; family Puniceicoccaceae; genus Puniceicoccus; species Puniceicoccus vermicola. Next base: position 27,344 of record NZ_JACHVA010000124.1, read on the forward strand.
ATGTCGCAGGCCTCCATGGCTGCGGAGAAGAGTTCCCGGCAGATCTGTGTATCCATGGCTGCGCCGACACACAGGAAAGCCTCACGCCCGTCCGGCAAGCGGTATCCGTTCTCGGGAGAGGAAGAGGGGACAGTTACCAGAGTGCCATCCGGCAGCGGGACCAAATAATCGAGCAGAAACTCAGCGGCTTCTTTTATCAGAGGAAAGGCCCGCTCTTTCAGAAAGGTGGGGTCCTGACGGAACTGCCAATGCTCCCAGGCGTGGAGGACGATCCAAGCGCCCCCCATGGGCCAAAGCCCGCATCGATAGTTGTCCGCGGGAGCCGTAAAACCCCAGATGTCCGTCAAATGATGGAGGACGAATCCGCCGCAGCCATAGTGCTCCCGGGCCGTGTGGCGACCGGACTCGACCAACGACTCCAGTAAATCAAAGAGTGGCTCGTGGCACTCCCCCAGATGGGCCGGTTCTGCGGGCCAGTAGTTCATCTGCAGGTTGATGTTGAAATGGTAGTCGCTGTTCCAGGCGGGCCGGAGATGCGCATTCCATTTTCCCTGGAGATTTGCGGGCAGGCTGCCCGGTCGAGTCGACGAGATGAGCAAATAGCGTCCATAATCAAAGAGCAATTGCTCCAGCCCGATGTCGGTGCCTCCCTCTTTGACGTGCCGGAGACGCCGGTCTGTCGGCCAGTCCGGGTGGGACTCCCCGCCGGAGAGGTCCAGGCTAGCCTTGTCGAAAAGGACGCGGTGAGCGGTTTCGTGGGCGAAGTGGAGCGCGTGGGCGGAACGTCCCTGCACACCGTGCAACCGCTGCCGACAGACCGCGTCGGGATCACAATCCGGCTTCCGGTAGTTGGTCGCCGCCGCCAGGCGCACCTCCACGCGCGAGGCACCGGATAGGGTTAACCCATCGTCCTCCGCGACGAGCTTCCCGTCCGTGATCACAACGGCCACAGCCGCGAAGCGCAAACCGTCATCAATCCGGCCCTGCATCTGAATGCTGCCATCGGAGTTGGCGGTGGTCGACGCATTCTCCGGGCGCGTCATTCGGATGCGGAGATCCGGCCATTTGCCGTCTTCCGCCTGCCACTCATACACCAGCAGATGATCCGGTGCGCTGATCCAGCATTGCCGGGTGAAACGACCGCCGTTGTGCTGGTAGCTGATGCTGGCGGTTGCGGTAGCAAGGTCGAGTTGTCGATGGTAGTTTACGGGGTTTGCGTGTCCATCGACATCGAACCACAAGTCTCCCAAAGTTTGGTAGGGCTTTATGCGATTGGGGCGCCCCATCATTCGCTCCTGAATTCCTTCCTCCGCCGCAACGGGATCCCCGGCAAGGAGGAGGGCTCGGACGTGCTCGAGGTGTTCGCGGGCAAGGGGATTGGTGGCATTCACCGGCCCGCCGGCCCAGAGAGATTCCTCATTGAGCTGCACCCGCTCCTGATCGGTTCCCCCGAAGACCATGGCGGCGAGTCGGGCGTTGCCCAGGGGAAGTGCCTCCTCCCAGACGGAAGCAGGTTCGGAGAACCAGAGAATCGGGCGGGACGGATTAGGCAAAGGGTTCATTTAGGTTTGGGCTGTGTCTTGGATCGAGGGTTTGGAGGAAGTTTTTCGTTTTACGATGTGGTCAATCGGTTCCGATTAGGGAAGGCATTTTCGCGCAAGGCTACGGCGGGCAGGCTGGGGACGCAGAGAGGGTGAATCGAGCTCGATAGGGGAGGGCCATCTATGCAGCGAGCCAACGGCATCATCCTTCGTTCACTATCTATTCGGGACACTATGGTGGACGGGTTGGGCGGACGATAGCTTCTACGGGGAATGGCGCTAATTTTAGCGTCTCACAATGCACCCAAAAATTATCACGGCAAAATTGTGCTGTCTGTTGTTTCAGGCAGGGGATGGAACGACCGCTTGGTGAGAGCGTAAAAGATGGTGCAACTCGGACAGCTTGACCGCTCCTGGCGTCACATCCCCCTGCGCGGCCAAAGCGGCGCAAGCTCCGGCCGCCTGCCCCATCGCCATCGCAGATGCCTGGACACGAAGGGCAGAATTGGCCATCCGGTCACTCGCCACGCTCCGGCCAGCTACCAGCAATCCGTGGCTGTATTTGGGAATCAACGCGCGCAAGGGAATACGAGCGACCACCCCTTCCTCAAGCGGCACCGGCTTCACACCCTCTGCCGTGTGCAGATCAATGGGATAAAAACTGTAGCACACCGAATCAGCAAATTGCCTGCCCGTGCAATAATCGGATTGGGTGATGGAGTATTCCCCCTCGATCCGCCAGGTTTCGCGCACGGCGGTTTCCTGCTGAGCCCGCAGAAGCCTTGCATTTTCACATCCGGGAAGAGTCCGGAACCGCAACAGCCGCAGCATGGATCGCCGCCCCTCGATATTCGCCTTGGTCTGCGAAACACTGGTTGAACCGTCGGCACCGAAAACGTGCTGGGCATTTTCTCCCCCTTTCTGCAGAAAGGAAATGAACCGCCCGCTTTTGGTGGCGAAGTCACCTGCCTTAAGCGCGCCCGTGTTCAATGCATTCTCATATTGTCGCTGGATCGCATCCCCATTGAGGGCACTGACTTCGTAGCCGCCAAACTCAAACATCAGTGTTCCCGGTTGTGTCTCCAACGGATCGCGCAGCCGGGGGAATCCAGCCATGCCAACAACGTCAGCTCCGCCAGTGCAATCAATCAATACTTTACAGTGAATGATTCTCTCGATCCCCGGGCCGACACTTTTTACCTTCCACCCGCCATCGACCGCTTCAATGGAACTCACGAATTCGTAGAAACAGAGATCGACTCCAGCCTCCAGACAGGACTCCTCGGCCAGGGCCGCATAGAGACTGCCGTTGATCCGGATCTGGTGATGCCAATGCCGTTCCGGAATGGTGGAAAAATCGGGCAACTCGCGATCTTCCAGAAGGGCGGTCCGGCGGACGAGGTCCCACCCAATGCCGGAGATGATCTGCTTTCCCCATGCGTGGAACAGGCCGGGAAAGTTTACCCCTCCGGTGGTAGTCACGCCTCCAAGTTGAGAGCCGCGCTCAATGAGGGAAGTCTTAGCCCCTGCTTTCGCACTCTGAATGGCTGCGATCGTGCCGGCGGTGCCTCCCCCCACGACGAGGACTTCAATATGTTCAGGTGTTGGCGTCATAGATGTTACGGGATCAGCAGGTCGGTTTGATCTCTTTCGTTCCTGCAGGAAGCTCCAAGTATGAATCCCGCGGCGAACGGTCATGGCTGCACAGTCCGGAAAGATCGAGCTGGGAGGGGACCGGAGAATCAATCCGCAGGGTCCAGTCTTTCGACGCGGATGCGGACAGCTCGATGCGGATCGGGCCTCGTATCGTCGGCACTGTGGAGCGGATCTGGCGCAGTCTTCCGGGCTGCGGTGCGATCAGTGCCTTGCGGAAGCCGGGCTGGAGTGGACGAGCCCCGACCAGGAAGCGGGGAATGATATTCGCCGGTGCAGCACCCCACGCGTGATTCCAGTCGAGGTTGTTTTTGTAGGGATGGTCCCATGCCTCCATCGTGATGGTCGATCCTGATTTTACCATGTTGAGCCATCCCCGGTCATGCGTGGCAGTCATTAAATCCAGCGCGTCATCAGCAGCGCCAAGCTGATAGCAGGCTTCGAGCAAATATTGTGCTCCGTACACGCTGCACGCCATCCCGCGGGAGCGCAAAAAATCCAGCACACTCACTTCATATCCCGGAGGGATAAGGCCGAGAGCGGCCGGTAACATATTCGCGTGCAACGAAGCATGGTCAGTGTCTTCTCCATCCAGAAAAACTCCTCTTCGGCTATCAAAAAAAAGCTGCTGATAGCGGATTTTTACCTGCTCGTACCTTTCGCGGATTTCGACGGCTTCCCCGCCCAGCCCAAGCATCTCTGCAACCTGCGCGAGCAACCACAGATTCCAAAGATAAAAGGCATTGATCAACGATTTTACCGGCACCATGTCGTAGCCGTCCCGCTCGCCGATCCCGCTATCTGCGAATGACCCCGGCGGCCAGTCAACCAGATCCCGGAGAGGAGGCGGTTCGCCGACGAGGTGCAGCCTGGCAAGCAATTCCGGCGTCACCAACCCGGTCTCCGTGCTGATGATTCCGTCCTCGCGAGCCAGTTCAAAAAGAGCCTTCGTTTTTAACTCCTCATAATAATGCCTGAGCAAATCGTTCCTGCCTGTGTATAGATAATCCGCCCACGCCATCGGCAAAAAGTGCAAAGCCCAGTCTGTCGGCCAAGTCGGGTGATCAATGAGATACTCAATCGTGCGCCTCGCCATTTCATACTCGGCATCCACTCCATAGTGGCAGAGCTGGTTGATGTAGGCGTCTCCCTCGTAGGGGATTCGTTCGCGGTCTCCATCCACGTAGATGCCGCAGAAACTGGTGGCTTTGATGCTATACTTGCAGAGATCCCACACACGATTCAGGGCGTCGTCGTCACATCTGAAATCCGAGGCCGATTCGTCGAAGGGATAGGAAACTTCCAATCGGATCAATTCGCAGGAGAGAAGCGCAGGTCCTTCTTCCGGCTCGACTTCCGCATAACGAAAGGGCAGCACCTCGAATAATTCGGCGGGCATCAAAATTGCCGCCGGTCCCGTATTCCGTGGATCGGCGGGAATCACGATTTGTTCCACATGGCAGCCCTTTGCGATCTTCAATGGGATCGCCCGATACCTGACTGTGCCGGGCGGCTGTCGGTCCACCCTCCCATTCGGATTCAGTTTTTCGCCCAGGTGAAGCGTGAGATTTGTCCCCCGGGATGCTTTGACGCGCAGCCGAACAGTGCCAAAAGCGGCTTTTCCAAAATCAAAAAACCACCCATTATCGGGAAGCCGACATCGGTGATCCGGTGGAGTTTCTTCTACAACCAACGACTTTGCATGAGCAATCACTGCGCTCGATCCTGATATCTCATCTGTCGATGATCGAATCGCACTGAGCATGCGTCAAATAATTACTTCCTATTATACTGGTTAGATGTGGTAGAATCTTTTGGGTAATCAACGAGCTGAAAGGGTGGAGCGCGTCTGATTATCTGGAAATGTTTGCCTCCGCGTAGAAAGTAATCGGCCCCGAGAACCCGATGACTGCGACGCCTTTCGATGAAAATAAATGGGAAAATTTGTGACCTCCGGCGTTTACGGTTTGCTTGAGGACACATCTTGGGACGAGGAATCCCTCATGATCGGCAATGCACCGGCGAATCGAGAAAGAGCGCCGGGCCTCGATTCATCGGCAGTCGCCAAACTCGGATCCTTCGTAGTGGAATACGGGGTACAGCGTGGGCGTTTCGGAATCGATAGCGAGCACTTGGTCAGTTTTCTGCGCGAGCACGCCGGATCGGAGATCACCCTGAGCGTGATTCGAATTTTTAAAATTGTTCCTTTATATTCCGGTTGAAAAGCGGTAGAGTCACCGTCGATGAAGAAAATTCTCTTTCAAGGTGACTCGATCACCCATGCCCATAGGCGGCCGGAGGAGGTCAATCCGGCGTTTCAATTGGGCGGGGGGTTTGCCTTTTTAGTGGCAGCCCGTCTGAGCCGGGATTATTCGGACAACGGTTGGGAGTTTATCAACCAGGGTGAGTGCGGGCACGGAGTCCGTGATTTGGTCAGTCGCTGGGAAGCGGACGCACTCGCACACGCGCCGGATGTCCTTTCTCTTCTCGTTGGGATCAACGATACGGTCAAGGCGATGCGGGGGCACAAGGGGGTGGATGATGTCGAGTTTGCGTCCGCGTATCGACAGCTCTTGGAGGGATTCTCTTCCCCTCCGGTCAGTTTCCTTTTGGAACCTTTTCTTCTGGAGACGGGCGATGTGACTTCGGAGTGGCGGAGTCATATTCGCCCCCGTCAGGAGGCGATCCGGCAGATAGCGGAGGAGAGCGGGCAGGTTTTTGTTCCTTTGCAGGAGCGCTTTGATGAGGTAGCCCGGACTACTCCGGCCGAAAGATGGCTCGTTGATGGTTTCCATCCGACCCACACCGGATTTCAATTGATCGCCGATGCTTGGTTGGAAGCTTTTTCCGGGCGGTTTCCCATGCTGTCGGCTCTTTCGGAAGAAGCCGACGTGGTCGCGCGATGATCGCGTGACAGAGACCCTCAATATCGATTGGTTATGAATAAAATGAAGGTCGTGCAATGCTGGGATGATGGCGTCAATGACGACATCCGGTTGATTGAGATTCTCCGCCGCCATGGCGCGAAGGCTTCCTTTAACCTCAATCCGGCGACCCACCAAGAGAGTCGGTGTGGCGGAATGAGCGAAAGATGGAAGAAGCGCATCGAGCGACTCAGCCGTGGAGAGTTGAATTCCGTCTATGAGGGTTTCACGATCGCGAACCATTCGATGTCCCACCCCCGCGCCACGGGTATCCCGCTGGAGCAATGGCGGGAAGAAGTCGTGGATGCCCGGAAGATGCTGCAGGATTGGTTTCAGCAGCCTATTCGGGGGTTTGTCTACCCTTATGGCAATTACGACGAGGCGACTTCGGAAGTGGTGCGCGAAGCGGGGCACGTTTATGCCCGCACCACTCAAAACGCGACTCCTTGCATGCCGCCCGCGGATCCAATGCAATTTCATCCGAACTGCAAGTTCGACCATTCGAGTTTCTGGGAGATTTACGAGCGGGCGAAGTCTTCCGGGGGCGGTGTCTTCTATTTTTGGGGGCACAGTTTTGAGATGTGCCGGGAAGAGGAATGGGCAGACTTTGATGCCAAAATCGCCCGGATCTCGGCTGATCCGGAGGCGGAGTGGGCGGAGCTGCCGGAGTTGTTTTTGTCGGATTCTAATCGTAATCTCTAAGGATTTCGATCCATGAGCGATTGCTCAAAAGACCCTGTTCGACTCTCTATTTTGCGATTTCTGAGCCTTTTCGCGGCCGTTCCTGATCTCCAAGAATCTCGATACGTCCGTGATTGTCCTCGGGATGTCTTCGAATTTTCGGACTATTGTTCGGGAGCTGGAAGCTCCCAACTACGGTACGCGCTTCGATCCCAATCGTAGCGGGATCTCCCCCAGTCGCGCTGTAGCGGGAGCTTCCAGCTCCTACGCCACTTCGAAATCTCCATTATATTGAATCACGCCAAAGATAGGGAAAAGCCCCGCGGAGCCGGGCGGTGAACCCACCCGGCCACTTATCCGAGAGGCAGTCGCTTTCCGGATAAATCCGGTACTCCAACGGTCATCGCGTTGGAGAAGGTTGGAGTACCAGCTTCAGCTGGCCCTGCGTCGGATTCCCCGCCCCACCTCTGTGATAACCAATCCACAAGTCGGGATATCGCGGCTGAGCGCGAGTTTGGCCAATTGGAGAAGGGGATCCTGTCGGGCGCGGGCCTCGTCGATGTATTAAGATAGCGGGTAAATCGATCTTGGTTCCCCCGGTTCTGAGAACCGAGGCCACGAGACCTCAAGGCTTTGTTCCGGGTCGCCGAACTACCAGAAAAAATTGATCTTTGGTATTATTCGCCCGCTGTGGGCTCTGAATTACCCGGCCTTGCCGTCGTACAAGGCGATGATATAGGGGTGTTCGGGATCGTATACGGTGAGGGGTTTGGGATTGTTCACGCGGCCGAGCGGGCGGATGTCTTGGCCGGGTTCTCCGTTGCGGGAGTCCCCGATCGTTTTCGCGCCCTGCCGGAAGGCATTCATCAGCTCCTCGACTTTGTCGGGACGGCTCTCGAAGAGGTTTTCGGTTTCCCCAATGTCGCGGGAGAGATCGTAGAGTTCCTGGCAGTCGGTGCAGCGACCTCCTCCCTCGTGGATGCGTAGGTGCAGCTTCCAGGATCCCTTGCGCACGGCGTGAATCTCGTCCCGTCGGTAGTAGAAAAAGGCTTCATAGGGCGAGTCCGCATCGTCGCCTGGAGCGGTCCAGAGTGGGGTCGCATCGTGGCCGTCGATTACCCGGTCTTCCGGTGGCTTGGTGTTGGCGGCGGCCGCCAGTGTGGGGAGGAAATCCATAGCCGTCGTGAGTGCCGAGCAGGTGGTGCCCGCCGGGACGTGATCCGGCCAACGGACAATGCAGGGAACGCGGATTCCCCCCTCGTAGTTTTGGGCTTTCGTGCCGCGGAGTGGGGCATTGCTTCCGCCTTCGCCGCTCACCCGGGAACCGTTGTCGGAGGTAAAAATGATGATCGTGTTGTCCAGCAGGCCGAGCGACTCGAGTTCGGCACGGAGCGAGGCGGTGGCCCAGTCAATACATTCCACGGCTGCTCCATAGGGACCGTTCTGCGAGGTTTTTAGAAAGCGTTCGCTGACGAGCAGCGGCAGATGGACGTGGAGGTGGGCAAAATAGAGAAAGAAGGGCTCGTCGCGATGTTCACGCATGAAGGTAATACTTTCTTCGACGTAGCGTTCGGTAAGGCTGGTCTGATCGGGCTGCTGCTGGATAACCTCTTCACCGCGCATGAGAGGGAGCGGTACGTATCCATCGGGGTTAGCGTGCCGACGGGCCATGTCGTTGCTGTAGGGTAAGCCGTAGTAGTGGTCGAATCCGTGGCGGGTGGGCAGGAATTCCGGCTGATCACCGCAGTGCCACTTGCCAATCAATGCAGTGGCATAGCCGGCGTCATTTAATAGCGTGCCGATGGTGATTTCGTCGGGGTGCAGTCCGCAACTGTCACCAGGGAAAAGCACGCCCGCACGGTCGAATTCGGTAAATCCGATTCGCCGAGGATAGCAGCCCGTCAGCATGGCACCGCGCGAGGGGGTGCACACCGACGAGGCCATGTAAAAATCGGTGAATCGCTTTCCATCCGCCGCCAGGCGATCCACGGCGGGCGTCTGGTTCACCGTTGATCCATAGCAACCTAGATCGCCATATCCGAGGTCGTCGCAGTTGATGAGGAGGATGTTGGGCCGTCGGCTCATCAAGATAAGTGAACCCTTGGGTTTGAGTGGAGTGTGGCGGTCCTAAAGTCTCTACACGGCAACTCTGATTAAACCCTTCAGGTACGCCGGCGACGTAGGGCCGCTAGAAGCCCGAAGGCTCCAGCGAGCAGGGCAAGATTGGAAGGCTCCGGGACCACGGAAAGCGACATGTTTTCGATGGATCCATTTCCGCCGGATCCCGAAAAGCGGGTAAAGCCGAAGCCCGGAAGGTCCCCTACCAATGCGGTGCTGGTGATACCGAGGTCCTGGGTGCTGCCAAGCTGAATTCCGTTTAGGAAATAGGAGGCTTGCGCGATGGTTCCTGTCAGGTCAAGCTGGATGGATACATCATAGGTGCCGTCCGTGTCGCTATCGGTCCCGACTGTGTCTCCTGCCGTCCCCGGTCCGTTCCAGAATACGACATCGTCATTGCTCGCATGAGTGCGGGCCAGCACCCATGGATAACCGCCATCGGCGGCACTGCTATGATTTATGTTGTCGCTGGTGCTGAAGCCCAACGAGATCCAGTTTGTTCCGGGACTGGTGATGGTGGCTCTGAGATCGTAAACTTTATCGACCTCAAACGTGTAGGGGAGGAAAGCCACGTTAATGGAGTCCGTGGACTCAAGGACTGTGCCGTCCTGGCGGAAAAGCGTTCCCTGCGGATAACCTGTTTGTTGCAGCACGACCTGCCAGGTTAGCCCACCCGTAGTGGTTGTCTTGCCATCGAGAAAATCACTGCCGGATCCATCGAAGTCTTCCGACACCAGAAGCTGGGCATGAGCCGTCACACTTGCGGACGCCAAGCCGATGAAGGTGAGGGTAACGAGAGCGAGCGACGAACCGAAAGTGGAGGATAGATTTGCTTGGGAGGGGCTTTTCATGAAAACGATGTTGGTAAGGAAATCTTTGTTTGGCAATAAATATTCTCGATTATTTTACTCTCACTTGGTTCCGGGATTCGAACCGTCCCGGGGAGGGGATGTCGGAGCCGTTTGGATAAAAAGGGGACAGGAACGCTGGGAACGTTTGACCTATGCCATGGGCCCGTTCGAAGTCACCGATTATATATTGAAGGGTGCAACTTAACCCACAGAGTCATCGGTAAAGCTGAGATTCGCCCGTAGCCGAAGCGGCCAACGCTTTGGATCGTTCGCAGCCATCGGTTTCCATCGTCCGAAATCTTGCGATTTTAGCTACATTCACCAGTAGAAATAGTCTCGCCGGATAATGGAATAAAAAGGAATAAAAATTGACAGGGTTCCCCTTGCGTCAGAAGGTGACACTTCAATGAAATTGAGCCTTCTCTCCCGTCGTCGCTATTATTCCGACTCTTTACAAGTGATTGTCCCGTCAGTGCACAAAGCTTATTAGATGAGAACCGAATTCAATCTTATTCTCGATACTGAAGAAAACGGACTGCACATTGTTATCGAAAAGGGCCCGGATCACGCTGCGCGCTTGCTTCATTTTTCATCGCTGCCCTTCGAAGCGAATACGGTTTCTGACGATGAGCGCTTACGCCGTCGTTACACTTTGGTGGAAGTGCATTGCACTGGCGAAAACCAACATGATCATCACGGGGGAAAGCATACGGGCTCCAATTGCGGCGGCAACCTCCCGCGCTTTGTGGCCTTGCGTGACTCGGGTAACGCGCAGGGGCGTAAGTTGGAGATTGAGCAAGTGTCCGACCGCTTGTTGATTGTCAGTCACATCCAGTTCTTTGATGGGATCCCGGTAGCCCGCTGTTGGACGGAGTTAACGAACACCGCCGACGTATCAGTGGGGATCGAGTATGTGGCCTCTTTTGCACTCGTCGGCATCACAAAGGAGCAAGGCGCCGAGGTGATGGAAGACGCTTTTCTACACGTGGCGCACAATTCATGGAAATCCGAATTTCAGTGGCGCCGTAATTCCTTGGCGGAGCTTGGGCTTACTCCAATGAGCGAGCCGGGCTTTTCCTTGAAGTCCCTTGCGTTTAGCAACACCGGCACTTGGGCGGCCAAAGAATTTTTACCCATGGGGATTTTCGAGACGCCTCGGCGCTGCCATTTTCTTTTTTGGCAGATCGAGAGTCACGCTTCCTGGCACTGGGAGGTCGGAGATATCTCCAAGCAACTGTATCTCCATTTAAGCGGCCCGACCGAGCGTGAAAATCAATGGTGGAAAAACCTTCAGCCGGGCGAGTCTTTCGCATCGATCCCTGTGGCTGTCGGAGCCTGTACGGGCAAAATCGACGCGGCATTCAACCATTTGAATACCTATCGCCGCACTCTGCGGAGGGATCATTTCGATAACCACAAACTGCCGGTCGTTTTTAATGACTACATGAATTGCCTGAGGGGCGATCCGACGACGGAAAAGCTCTTGCCGCTGATCGACAAAGCGGCCGCGGCCGGCGCGGAGTATTTCGTGATCGATGCGGGTTGGTATCACGACGGCCCTTGGTGGTCGGGTGTCGGCGAGTGGTTGCCGGCTAAAAAACGCTTTCCCGGGGGAATCGAAGAACCCCTGGACTATATTCGCGAGAAAGGGATGGAGCCGGGGCTCTGGCTCGAAATCGAGCGCGTCGGGATTAACTGTCGTTTAGCGACCGAGTGGCCGGACGAATGCTTCTTCGTGCGCCATGGCCTCCGAGTGGTGGACCACGATTCGCTGCAGCTGGATTTTCGCCACCCCAAGGTGCGGGCGCATGCTGATGAAGTCGTGCGTCGAGTCGTCGAGCAGTATGGATGCAAGTTCATCAAAATGGACTACAATATCGAGATCGGTCCAGGAACCGAAGTCGATGCGGATAGCTTTGGAGACGGCCTCGTCGGCCATCAACGAGCTTACAGAGCGTGGTTAACTTCGATCTTCGAACGGTATCCGGATCTCGTGATCGAGAACTGTAGTTCCGGAGCCATGCGTATGACCTATGGCTTGATGGATCTGCACACCACTTCGTCAACCACCGACAGTGAGGATTATCTGATGAATGCGCGCATTTCCATCAATAGTGGGACTGCGGTCTGTCCCGAGCAGGCCGGTGTCTGGGCCTATCCCCTGATGGATGCCACCGAGGAATCGGTGATTATGAACATGGTTAGTGCCATGAGTTGGCGCATCTATTTGAGCGGTCAAATGCAATCGATGCAAGGTGTGCGGCTTTGTCTGATTCGCGAGGCAGTGGAGTGTTACAAATCTTACCGTGAGCGCATTCCGGAAGCTGAACTCATCTGGCCGCTGGGTCTTCCCCGGCACAATAGCGGTTGGGGAGCCTTCGGCTTACGTTGGGGTGATGAAATCTTACTCTCCGTTTGGCGATTTGAAGGAGAGGACGCGACGGTTGACCTCCTGCTTAACTATGATGGCTTTGGATCCAGGCCACTATGCGCAGACTGCGTTTATCCGAAAGAACGACCGGTCCCGACGAATTGGGCTCCCGCAACCTCCATATTCTCGGTAACGCTGCCTGAAAAAAAGATGGCTCGGATCTATCGCTTAAAATGCCAGATCGCAAGTTGACGCGCGGGTGTCGGTTTCGCCTCGGGATCAGTTTGTAGGGAAATCTTGCCCTAAATAGAATAAAAAGGAATAAAAATTGACAGGGTTCCCCTTTGCGTCAGAAGGTGACTCTCCAATGAAATTGAGAAATCTCCCCAATTGTCGCCTTCAACCCTTATTTACTCTCTGCATGCTTGGATTGTTTGCTTCCTGCAGTAAGGAGATGGCATCCGAGGATAATGCCACGTCGCCGACTTCCACGGGGAATTCCATTTCGATCTGACCAACGACGGGGCCAAAGCGGGGGACTCCTGGACCATGGTGTACATCGACAGCATCGGCACCGTGACCTTCGGCGAAGCCTTTTCCGTAGACGGGTTCACTCAAAACGGCACGGTCTGGACCCGGGACGGATACACGTTTGACGAAAGTACTGGGATTCTTTCGGTGAGCCGCTAATGGTTCGTCCAAGAATTTTTTTCAAGAAATAGGCAACGGACTAGATTGGAAACTGGAAAATCGTTTTTTTCGGAATGCTAGAATATTATATTTCGCCTGACGGCAATGATCAGAACCCGGGAACCCAAGCCGCGCCCTGGAAAACGCTGACCAAGGCTCGTGACCAAGTCAGATCGGTTGTTGGCAGCTTTGAATCCGGACGAACAAAAAATATCACGGTGCACCTTGCGCCCGGCATTCATCGTCTGTCGGAAACATTGATACTGGGGCCCGAAGATGGGGGTGACGGAACCTTTGCCATTACCTAGAAGGGTTGTGGAGCCGACCGGACGCAGGTAAGCTCCGGCCATATCCTGAAGGGTTGGCAACGCATCGCGCAAGAGCTGCCGGACCTGCCCGATGCTCTTCAGGGAAAGGTTTGGTTTGTCGATTTACCCGAGGGGATGAAGGTCAATGCGCTTTATGGGAGGCAGGGGCCACTACCTCGGGCCCGGGGTGAGGCACTTAAACCCAATCGTCTTCCTATTGATGAAGAGACCCTGGCACAGTACGGACCGGATGGGCCCAACGCCATTCGCCCTCGGATGTATCATGAGGGGACGACCTTATTTCATGATCGTTTTGGCTTTTCGAAAGGTGCGATCACGCCCGCTGCGGATCTGGACGAGGCGGAGTTTCTCATCATTCCAATGCATCAATGGACCATGAACATCCTGCCCATGGAGAGGATCGACTTCGACAAGCAGATTGTCCACCTCGGAGTGCCCTGCACCTATCCCATCGGCGTTCCGCACTGCGCGCCCGAGGGCTCCATATGGTTGGAGAACAGCTTGAGCGTGATGCAACCCGGCAGTTGGGTCTATCACGAAAAGCGAGGCCGTCTCTATTACTGCCCGGATGACGATGAACCCGGGGCGGACCTGGAAGCGGCGTGTTTGACCGAGTTTATCCGCATCGAGGGTGTCCATGAATTGGACGGCGAGCAACATCCGGTCAAGGGCGTTCACTTCAGGAACCTGGCCTTCACCCGCAGTAACCGGTTTGCCTTTCACGGCCTTACCGGCAAAGGGATTCAGCATGATTGGGAGATGCACGACGCGCCGTCCAGCATGGTCCGTCTTCGCCATGCCCAGAACTGCTCCGTCACTGATTGCCATTTTCACCAGGGCGCGTCCGGTGGACTGCGCATGGATTTGGCCTGCCGGGGCAACCGGGTGGAGCGCTGCGAGTTTGACCACCTCGGTGGGTGCGGTGTTGTCCTCTGCGGCTATGGACTGAGCCATCACTATCTCAATCGTGAGAACCATGTGGTTGACAGTCACTTTCACCATCTGGGTGAAGCTTACTGGCACTGCTCCGCCATCTTCATCTGGCAGAGCGGCGACAACCATATCGCCCGTAACTACGTGCACGACCTGCCCTACACCGGCATTATCTGTTCCGGGCGGACCGTCTATGACCGCGCGGGAAAAGGAGAATGCAGCGCGACCATTCATTGGGACGATGTGGAGCGCCAGTGCGGCAAGGGGTATGTGAACAATGCCTGGTACCATTCGGGTCTGACGAACTGGTGGATGCGCGAGCCTCTCATGCACTCACGGGAGAACCTGATCGAGTACAACAACATCCACGACGTCATGCAGATCATGGGTGACGGCAACGGCATTTATGTGTCCGGAGCCGGAGGCGGCAATGTGGTGCGATTCAACGTCGTCGGGCCCTGCCCATCACCGACCATGGCCGAAGGCATCCGCTGCGACGACGATCAGCATCAGACCATCCTCCACGGCAACCTCATCTTCTCCCTGCATGGCTACGCAACCGGCATCGCCCTCAAGGGTGTTAACCGCGTGACCAACAACATCCTCGCCCTGCCCCTCAAAGCTCCTGTCCGCGGCCTGCTGTCACTCGAAACAGGCCCGCTCAATGGGTCGGTCATTCGTCGCAACATTCTGCTCACTGTCATGCCGGACCACAGGTTCGTGGGCGAAATCCGTATCCATGGTCAGGGCCGCAAGGCGCGCCTTTGCGACACTGACAGCGACGAGAATATTTATTGGTGCTCAGGCACCCCTGAAGCCAGTCAGTCCTGGCTGGATGGACTCCAATCCTACGGGGTGGATCTGCACAGCCGAAGTTGTGATCCCGGATTCATGGACGCCGAAAACGGCGATTTCTCCCTCAAAAACAATGCTGAAGCCCTGGAACTGGGTTTCCAAGCCCTGCCACTGGAAAAGATGTTTGCTTCACAAACCCAAGCCCCCCGCTTCGCATTTCGGCCTGACACATAACGTTCACCACACAGGCAGTTCCAACGGCCATGCATGGCTAAGAGAGACGAAGCCGAGGTCTTCAATTAAACGATCATGAACCACCTGCTAGGTGTCATGGCAGAATAAATGGGAATAAAAATTGACAGGGTCCCCTTTGCGTCAGAAGGTGACGCTTCAATGAAATTGAGAAATCTCCCCAATTGTCGCCTCCAATCTGTATTTTCCCTCTGCGCGCTGGGTGCGCTTATCAGTTTTGCTTCCTGCAGTAAGCAGATGGCATCCGGGGAGAAAGCCATGTCGCCGGCATCGGAGAAAAAGGAAGCCGCGCCGGCGCCCTCGGTGCAGAAGGAGCCCGCGGAAGTTTTTGTTTTGGAAGATCTTCTCAACCGGTCTTGGACCAATGAACTGGTGACGTTCCCGGTTTCGGAGGAGCAAATCGCCGCGCTTCAGTCCGGGAAAGCCCTGATCGGGCCGGACGGCAAGAGTCACCCTTATCAAATCGATGGAGATTCGTTGGCCTTTGCTGTGAACCTTTCACCGTATGAGCGTAAGGAATTTCGAATCGCCGACGGCGCGAAGGCTGCGGAAACGGATCTGAAGGTCACGGAAACCGATGCCGTGATTGAGCTCAACAATGGCAGGACCGGTGTGCGGATCAACAAGAGATTGGAGGAAGCGATGGGTCCGATCGCGGGGATCATGCTGAGTGACGGAACTTGGACGAGCGGTTCGCGGTTGAACCTGACTCCTGCGGAGTATCGGTACGAGATTTCGGTTGCGGCAAGTGGACCGGTCTTCAGTGAGGTGGAGGTTCGACTGACCCGCGGAGAGGGGGACGAGGAAACGTGGAGCTTAACATTCCGGCTGCAGGCGGGCGAGCCGGTGGTGTTGGTCGATGAGGTGACCACACTTGGCGAGGGAGAAAACTGGGAAGTAGAGCTTGCGGGCGAGGGCTTTGCGCCGAACCACATCTTGCATCGTGCCGGGTGGATGGCGAAGGCGCCATTCTCACGTGGTTTTGTCTATGCCACGGAGATCGAGCCGAACCAGAATAACGTGTTTTATCAAATCCAGCCCTGGGTTCAGTGGTGGCGCAACTTTAACGCCAAGTGGGTCGGGCTGTACGACGACCAGGATTCCGCGCTCTTGTTTCTGGCGGCACGCGACGCAGAGGTCTGGGCCGAAGTCCGGGAGGGGTCGACCAATCGGCTGATCTTGGGTTCCGGCGCGAAACCGTTCACGCTATTCGAAGTGGGCGACCGACCGTTTGTGAAACTGCCGCTCGTCGCGTGCCGACGGAATTGGCTGATCGGCTCTGTCGATAAGCAGGAAAGTCTGGCCCAGATCGAGCCAAAGAGTGAAGGAGGGGGGCAGGATCCGTTCCTCATCCCCGTGCCCCAGCAATACGTGATCAAGTATGAGTTTCCGCTGGATGAGGTCAAAGATCTCGTACTCGAGTGGGAGGAAACCGAGGATCATCCCCGGCTGTTGTTGACGAAAAAGCAACTCACGGAACTGCAGGAGAATCCGCCATCCGACAATCTCCAAGGCGCGCCCGCCGCGCTGATCTATGAGGATGAAGCCGCGCAACGGGAATTGGTCGATCAAGTAGTCGAAAGCTCAAACGGACTGTTGGGAGTCTATTTGGAACAAAATAGGGCGACCAACACGACTTCCTTCGGCATGGCGCCGCATCATCATTATGGTCGATTGGCCTCGACTCTCATCGGCGTCGATTCCGCGTTGAGTGTCAACGCCTTGACCGAAGAAGAGAGGAGGCGGTTGCGTGCACAGGCGGCTTTTGTGGGATACACGGTGACACGGGATGACTTCTGGTCGCCGGAACGTGGCTATGCCAACCACCTGAACATGAGTAGCTTTGTAGCGGGCATGCAGGTCTCGGCGGGCTCGCTGTTGGCCTCCCACCCGATGGGAGAAGCCTGGGCCAACAAAGGTCTTGGCACCTTGATCTCGCAGCTCGAAAACTCTTCGGGCCTGGATGGCGGCTGGCAGGAGACGCCCCACTATGCGATGGCGGCCTTCGATACCCTGCTGGCGGCTTTCACAATGGCGCAGAACAGCGGGTATGCGGATATGCTCGACGATCCGCGCCTGAAAAATATCGCTGAGTGGTTCGCCAAGGTTTCAACGCCGCCGGATTCCCGATTCCACGGTCGGCGGCATTGGCCCCACATCGGGCATACCTATTTGTACGAAACGTCGGGAGGGTATGGAGTCTTCGCGGCGCTGTGGCAGGAGAAAGATCCTGAGTTTGCGGGAAACATGCGCTGGATGTGGGACCAGCACGGGAACCCTTCGAAGGCGGGAATCGGTGGGAGGTTTCCTATGTTTGGTCCATATCGCGGTTTATTGCTCGGGGTCGCCGAAACGGTCGAGCCGGTGGCGCCCGCATATGGTTCGGACTGGTTCCGCGACACCGGCGTCATCTTTCGGAGTGGCTTTCCGTCGGACCGGGAAACGATGATGACCGTGATCGCCGGGAAAAATCACGACCACTACGACCGTGACTCGGGCAGTTTCACCCTGTGGGGCAAGGGGCGCATTGTCTCCGACGATTTTGGCTACAGTAGCATGGGGCCGGCCACGGAACATAACATGGTCACCAGTCAGTTTTCCCGCGCCTCCAATCTCTTCCATGTGTCGGATTTCTATGCCGGAGAGTGGATGGATTATATGAAAGGCACGGCCAATGAGTGGACGCGGCAGATTGTCTTCATCAAAGATGAGGATCCACTCCGACCGAATTACTTCGTGATTCGGGATAGCTTCCCCAAGCCGGGTTCCGCCACTTCGCGGACGTTCTTTGTGGCTGAGTCGGTCGAACTGACCGAGCGGGGAGCATCGGTCATTGGCAAGGAGGATGTGGATACGGATGTTTTTTACGCCTATCCTCCGGGGCTGGAACTGGCTACCGAGGAAAAAACCACCAGTGGACACGGAGCCGCGGCCCCGAATCCAAGCCCGTCTAACCCGAACCGTGTCAAGGAGGGGAAAATGGATTATACCCAGATCGGGCTACTGGCTACCGTGAAGAGCGAGCCGGGATTCATGGCCGTGATCTATCCGCGACTCAAAAACGAAGCCGCTCCGACGTTCACTTCCTTCGCCGAGGGGCGCGGGGTGAAGGTGGAATCGGAAGTCGGCACAGACTACGTGTTCTTATCCGAGGACCCCTTCACCTTTGAGGAAGGCGGTATCACTTTCGAGGGAACGGTTGGCACCGCGCAGCTGCGGGAAGAGGGGATTCGCCTTTCCTTGGGTGCAGGGGGAAGGATCTCGTTTGGAGACTTTGAACTTGTTTCCGAAGAGGCTCGGGAAGACTATTCGAATCGGAATTAATCCCTGGGACTTCCAATCCGGAGGTTGAGCAGCTATGATCCACTACACGGTTGAAAGATATCGCGGAAAGCCCTGTCTCTGCGAGAACGGTGTTCCTCGCGGGACACCCTCCTTCATGCCCGGAGACTCATTTGACAATGTGTCTCGGCAGGATATCGACGCCTTCCTCGCGGCGGGGGTAAAGGATTTTTACCTTTGGGTAGGACGGGATGAGAACGTTAGGGAGTTCTATACAACGCCCTTCTGGCCGGGCGTGGGTCGGCTGGACGAACCCCGTTTTGTCTCTGCGGATCGGTGTTTTTCTCTTCCGGAGCGAGTTGCTTACATTCTCGAGCGCTGTCCGGAAGCCCGTTTCATGCTGCGATATTTTGCCGCGGCTCCCAAGGAATGGCGCGAGAAGTATCCAGAGGAACTCGCGTTGAGTGAGGAAGGAAAGACCACGTCCGATACGTCGTTGGCCAGCAAGCGCTACGAGGAGGACCACCGGGTCGCTCTGCACCACATGATCCGCTGGGTGGAGGCGCAACCCTGGCGGGATCGGGTGATGGGGTATCTCACCCTGCATGAGAGTGAGGGCACGTCAAAGATCGGGGCGGATGGCTTTTTGTTCGATCATAGCGAGCCCATGCGGAAGGCCTTTCGGGAGTTTAAGCCTGAGTACACGGATTTTCCTTCGCAGAAGCGTTTTGAGGAGGGTCGTCTCTCTGGTCGGGGAATGACCTGGTTGAATCCGGAGGATTCTCAAATGGAGCGGGATTACTTCGAGCTCATGCGGCAGCTTTTCTTGCGACGCTGTCAGGTTTTTATGGAAACGGCCCAAGACGCCTTGCAGGGGCGTCAGGTGTTGTTGGGTATGGATGCCTTGAAGCAGGGGATGGCAGGGTGGCAGATTAACCCCTTCTTCGCCGGGCGTGCACCCCGCAGTCACCATGCGGAACCGCTTGTGGCTGCGGGTTCCATCGGAGTCGATGAGACACTGCAAATTCCGGGATTCAACATTTTGAACACTCCCTACGACTACACTTTTCGGCACATGGGGGGGCAGCCGGAGCCGGAAGGCGCGGTGGACAGTGCCGTCTTGAGGGGGAAACTCTTTCTTGTCGAGGATGACTGCCGTTCCTTCACCGCTTCGGAGGGGGAAAGTTATGGCTTCTATCGAAATGCCGCCGAGGTGCGGGCCGGTTACTGGCGTAATGCCGCCGCCGCGATCGCCCGGGGTTATCAGTTCTATTGGATGGATGTCACCGGGCGGCGGAATCCGAAAGGGGGCTACTTTCGTGACCCTTGTATCATGGAGACCGTCGCCTCGATATTGCCGGTGGTGGAGAAAAGTCGCGACTGGGAACACGAGGATGTGTCGGCCATTGCCGTCATCCTCGACGACCGGGCGGCTCTCCATGAAGACTTCTCCTCGAATTTTCAGAACTTAGCCTCTTTTTGGCAGCGTTTGACCGGATTGTCTCAAGCGGGCTTGCCCTATCGGGTTTATCTCTGGGAGGACCTTCTTAACGACCGGCTCCCGGATCACCGACTTTTTATTTTTCCCAACCTGTTTTTTGTCGATGACGAGCGGATGGCCGTCTTGCGGGAACGTGTCTTGGGGCGCGGACGGGTCGTTCTTTGGGGGCCGGGGACTGGAATTACCGACGGAAAAAAACTCGGAGCAGATCGGGCTTCGGAGGTGACTGGAATTCCGATGAGCTTTACGAAGGAACGCGGTGCCCGCCGGGTTGTTCTCAGTGCCTTCGATCATGCCATCACCGAGAATTTGCCCGCTCCCATGGCCTATGGAGACAGCTTTGCCTATGGGCCCCTGCTCTGGCCGGAATGGGATGAATCAGCTTCGACCCAAGGGATTGTGCTAGGCACTCGGGGGGTGAACCGTCCAGGCCTTGTGATCAAGGAAATGGGGGAGGGGGGCAACCGCTGGACCAGCGTGTACACGGCCGCAGTCCCGGTTCCAGGTGCTCTCATTCGGGAATTCGCTCGACATGGAGGCGCACACATTTACTCCGAGGAGAATGACGTCATTCTCGCCTCCAAGCATTTTTTGGGTGTGCATGCCACTCGCGCGGGGACTCGGGTGATACGCCTTCCGGAGCGTTGTGACGTACACGATGTGGTCAAGAATGAGGAGATTGCCGTCGATGCCGATCATCTGACCCTGACCATTACCCCTCCCGAAACTCGGGTCTTTCGTCTTATCGTGAAGTAGAAGCGAGGATGCTGCTCCTCTAGGGTTCGTATCCAGTAAGTTCCCAGATGCCTTCGCCTCCGGCGGTTCGATTCTTGGTTGAACCGGCTCAGGCAGGTCGCCGCATTCGGGTGCGGGCGAACCAATGGAACAGCCGCTCGGTGAGTTCGGCGCGGACGGATGCCGCCTTCGGGTCATCGAACCGGTTGCGAAGTTCGTCTGGGTCTTGAACAAGATCGTATAATTCTCCGTATGGTTCACCGATGTAGGTGACCAGTTTCCATTCCAACGTGCGGATCATCACGCGTGGGCCCGTTTCCGAGAATACGGCATCCCGCGCGGGAAAATTGCCGCCTTCCAATCCGGAGCGCAGGCTAATTCCATTGGCACCCTCCAGCGGTGCCAGCCCTGCGAGATCCAATAGAGTGGGTCCGAGATCGATCAATTCTATGAGCGAGTCCACCGTTTGGTTCCGGGCCAGTCCCGGCCCGCTCACGATGAAGGGAACGCGAACCACCGGATCGTAGTGCGACGAAAATTTATAGATCTGATGGTGGTCTCCCAGACAGTCCCCGTGGTCCGAGGTGAACACAAAAACCGTGTTGTCCAACAAGCCTTTTGACTCCACCGCTTTGACGATGTTTCCGACCCAGTCGTCGATCAATGAAATGTTGGCGAAGTAATGGCGGCGCATTCGGTCCAGTCGCTCTGGTGTGGCGCGACTCTGGCACCACATAGCCGGTTGTTCGGTTCGTTCCAGGCGCTCCATGAATCGTTTCTGGGGCGGGGGCTTGGATTCCAGTTCTCCGGGGGATTTAACCGGCGGTGGAAGTTTGACGTCCTCGTAGCGTGCGAGGGCGGATTCGGGAACGTCGTATGGATCATGCGGTCCCACGAATCCTGCCCATAAAAACTGCGGTTGGTCCGGCTCCCATCGATCAATGGCCTCCACACAGCGCCGACCGATGAAATGATCCGGATACAGCTCTTCCGCGTGCGGCCAAGTCGTGGCCTGCAGGCGGTCGGGCCAATCCGGGATATCGCGGTAATAGGTGAGCGCGGGTCGCTTCAGCCCGTGTCTTTCGAGTTCGAGGTCGTAGTCGTCGGGATCAGGGCCGTGGAGTCCCACTTGATAATTCTTGTTCTCCACCACGGTGCGTTCATCGAATCCACAGGGCAGGCGGATGGGAGCGGTGTGCATTTTTCCGATGTTTACGGTGCGGTATCCTCCGCTCTGCAAAGACTCGATCCAATTGGGTTGCCCGGCATCCAGCCATTCCTCGTTTCGCTCCGCGCCATGCACATGGACGTAGCGTCCCGAAACAATACAATTCCGGGACGGACCACACACGGCTCCCTGCACGTAGGCATGGCGGAAAGCCGAACCGGATCCCGCCAGACGGTCGAGATTCGGTGTCTGCATGTGGTCGAAGCCCAGGCAGGCCAAGGTATCCCACCGCTGCTGGTCCGTCATGATCAGGACGATGTTTGGTTTTTTCATGAGGTTTTGCCTTGATCGTAGGAGTGCGAAACGCGAATGCCAGCTTTATTGTTCCTCGATATTCTTGTCGACGGCGACCGGCCGACACATTTCTTTACGACCGTCGGAGGTGAAGCCGGGGTCGGCTTTCGTGGATTCGTTTTTGAAGTGGCGGATGAGCGATGGCTCCGGTTCAATGCACTACGGTATATTTATTTGGGCTTCGGAGGAACGTCTGCCCTGTTGAAGTTCCGGGTGAACCGGATATCTTCGATTTTTCGGACTTTTGTTCGGGAGCTTCCAGCTCTTACGCCACTTCTTCGCAAGAAATTTCCGTAGGGGGGTTGCTTCAGCGCCCGCTT
This sequence comes from Puniceicoccus vermicola, assembly GCF_014230055.1. Classification (NCBI taxonomy): domain Bacteria; kingdom Pseudomonadati; phylum Verrucomicrobiota; class Opitutia; order Puniceicoccales; family Puniceicoccaceae; genus Puniceicoccus; species Puniceicoccus vermicola. Next base: position 49,842 of record NZ_JACHVA010000124.1, read on the forward strand.
CTGCCCCTCGGCCCGGAGTGCTTGCACACTCGTTTGCGGGATCTCCGCTCCCACGGTCGGGGGCTAAAGCACCCCGCTACGGAAAGGCAGATCGTAGGGGGTGGATTTTCGAATAGAGGGTGCGATCCCGAGAGTTTGTCGTAGCAACACTCCCGTATGCCCGTCTCGCAGCGATTGATTTGTACTTGTCCCGGAAGCCGCGTTTTGAGGCGAAAGTATGCATGGGGAACATTAGGAAATAAAAGAGTTGACGAATGGGTGGGGTTGCGAAAAATTTATAAGAATGAAACTCCCCACTCATCTCAAATTTACTTTCGTTGCTTGTGTATTTGCTTCCTGCACGGTTTTTACGGTCACATCCCTTCAAGCTCAGATTTTGCTTACGGCTAACGATGCCGGTGGAACCTCGTCGTTCAATACAGCGGGCAATTGGGATAGCGGACAGGCTCCCCAAGCCGGAAATGATTACGAAACCAACGGTTTCATTCTCAAAACTCCCGATGATAATGGCGATTACACGTTTGCCGGCGACTCATTGACGGTCAATTCAAGAATGGATCTCGTCGGATCCGGGCTGATCACCATTAACGATTTGATTCTGGACGGAGGCAATATTCTCGCAAATCCCTCTTCCGTTCGACTCGCAGGGAACCTCGAAATCCTGAGCAGTTCGTCAATTTTCGCGACCCGCACCGACTATAAGATCAGCTCGAATATCAGCGGCTCGGCAACCCTGCAGATTAGCGGTTGGCAGCAGAACAACTTTCCTGGTTATCGAGTTAGATTCTCTTCCTCTGAGAGCACATTCACCGGAAATATCCACGTTTCGGATGGGCATTTGTTGTTGGAAGAGAATAGCCGAATGAATTTTAACATCTACGGCAATGGACTGAACAATCAGATTTACGGCTTCAGTTCCGGTGGTGGTTCCAACCAATATTCGGCCGCGACGTTCGAGGGGGATTTTTATTTCGACCTCTCCTTGGCCAGCAGCACGATTGGAGATTCTTGGACCGTGGTTAACGTATTTGATCAGGCATTCGGCGAAACCTTCAACGTCGTTGGTTTTGCCAATAGTGGAACCACATGGACCAGCGGCAATTACCTGTTTGACGAAGGCACCGGGACGCTGTCCGTGATCCCAGAGCCCAGTGCTTTGGGGATTGTGCTTTTTTCCGGGATGGCGTTGCTGTTGTTTCGCCGCCGCAGATCCTGACGGGCTCTCGCCGGGAGTCGGTAAGGCCTACGAATCCAAAGGCCGGCAGTTGTGGAGTCTCTGCACCGGACCGAGATCTCTCGACTCTGGCGAATGGGGAAATACTTTGATTGTTTTCATCCCGGACAATGGAGGGCTCGCCACTGCAGAGGGATTACCGACTTGCAATGCGCCCCTCGCTGAAGGAAAAGGTTGGATTTATGAGGGAGGGTGCCGGGTGCCGCAATTTGCCGTTTGGCCGCAGCAGATTTGGGCGGGTTCTCTGTGCAGTGTCCCAGTGACCAGTACTGCCTTTTATCCGAGCTTTCTTGACTCTGCCGGACTGCCAGCGAAACCCGAACAACATGGTGAAGGCGTCAGCCTACTTCCGCTCTTCCAGGGTGCGGATGGGCTGCATTGCGAAGACATTTTCTGGCATTATCCCCTCTACAGAAACCAGAGCGGAACGGCCGGCTCCTCGATTCGGTCGGGCGACTGTAAGCTCATCGAATTTTTCGAGGAAGGGCGCATCGGCTGTATCAATTTCGCGACGATCCTGGCGAACAGCACAACCTCGTTGTCGAGCATCGCGACCTCGTCCAGAAACTCACAGAAAAAGTCGAACAGGCCATTCTGGAATACGGAAACGTTGGGGTGGGGCGGCACCAAACAACGGGAATCGGGACGGGTGGAATCTCCACAGTCTATCCTGAGAAAAGGCTATACCCGCTGCGCCGGGACCTCGGTTTCGACAACTACTAAACACAAGCTCAGCGGCCTATCGGCCCACGAGAGGAATTCGACAAGTCACAGAGACATCCAAACATCTACCACGAGAGGCTCCACTCCCGATCATAATGACATTCGATAACTCTTCTTCACGAATCGTGCGATCACTGTCCGGCGACACATGGTGTTTCACCTGCGGCGATCCAAAAGATGCCGCGGAGCCCACGGTCGACGATACTGGTTGGTCAACCGTCCGCGTGCCTCACGATTGGGCGATTGCCGGGCCTTTTGATTCGCAGAACGATGCCCAGCATACGATCATTCATGCCGATGGCGAAAAGCAGGCCCGCTTGCATCTGGGTCGGACCGGCGGGTTGCCGCATCAGGGCGTGGGGTGGTATCGGCTGCCGCTGGATATCCCGGCAGCGTGGAGCAGTCGGCGGGTCCGCGTGATCTTCGACGGCGTGATGAGTCACAGTATCGTGTATTGCAATGGCCGCGAAGTGGGTTCATGGCCCTACGGCTATACCAGCTTCCAATTCGATCTCACACCTTTCCTGCTACCGGGCGGTCAGAATTTGTTGGCGGTGCGCGTAGCCAATCCCTCGAACGCATCACGCTGGTATCCCGGTGCCGGCATCTACCGGAACGTGCTGTTGGAGGCCGTGGACCCGGCGCACATTGCGCCCTGGGGCGTTGCGATTACGACACCGGACGTGCAGGACGCATTTGCCACCGTTGTCGTGCGTACCGAGGTGACCACGGACCGGGCTGTGACGCTGCAAACGGTAATCCGCGACCCGTCCGGCTACGAGGTCGCGAGTGACGTGGTTCCCGTTCCCGCCTCCACAAAGGCAGACCAGACACTGACCGTCGCTAATCCGGAACGTTGGAATCTGGATCGACCGGCGCTCTACACGCTCCGTAGTCGGATATGTGATAACGAGCAGGTGGTGGATGAGGTCGTGACGAGGTTTGGGATACGCGCGCTCAAGTTTACGCCCAACGGCTTCTGGCTGAATGATCGGCCAGTCCGATTTCAGGGTGTCTGTATGCACCACGATTTGGGGCTACTCGGCGCGGCCGTGCATCGGCGCGCCGTGGAGCGGCAGGTGGATATCTTGCAGGAAATGGGCTGCAACGCGATTCGCACCAGCCACAATCCACCCGCCCCGGAATTATTGGAGTATTGCGACGAAAAGGGCATCCTGGTTTTAGACGAAGCGTTTGATGAATGGCGGGTTCCGAAAGTGGCCAACGGCTACAGCAACCTCTTCGACGCATGGGCCGAGAAAGATCTTCGTGCAATGATCCGGCGCGATCGCAATCATCCCTGCGTGGTCATGTGGAGCATTGGTAACGAGATTCTCGATCAAGGAAGGCCCGAGGGTCGGGAGACCTGTCGATGGCTTACCGCCATCTGTCATGACGAAGATTCCACGCGCCCGGTTACCGCCGGATTCAACGACCCGGATGGAGCAATCCAGAACGGGCTGGCTGGCGAACTGGATATCCCCGGATGGAATTATCGCCCCGCACGCTACGCTGAATTCCGCGAAGCGTATCCGGACTGGATCATGTACGGCAGCGAAACCGAATCGTGTGTCAGCACCCGGGGAGAATATGTGTTCCCTGCGAAAATTCTTCGCGATCACGAGCGCTCATCCGGGCACTGCTCCGCCTACGAACTGGAGTCACCATGCTGGGGGTATCCGCCGGACATCGAGTTTGCTGCGCAAGAGGACCGCCCCTATATGCTGGGCGAATTTGTCTGGACAGGATTTGATTATCTGGGGGAACCGACGCCGTACAAATTCCATTGGCCTAGCCGCAGTTCTTATTTCGGAATAGTTGATCTTTGCGGCTTTCCCAAGGACCGCTATTACCTTTATCGGAGTCAATGGCGTCCAGAGGTCCCAACACTACACTTGCTGCCGCATTGGTCGTGGCCGGGTAGGGAAGGTGAGCACATCCCGGTGCACGTTTTTACTAATGCCGCTGGCGCGGAGCTTTTTCTGAACGGACAATCGCTTGGGATTCGGCGTAAAGATGCGTCCGATCCCCTTCGCCGTTTTCGCCTCGTCTGGGATGCGGTGACCTATGCACCCGGCGAACTGAGGGTTCGTGCACTGGACACACAAGACCACCCTACAGGCGAGGAAGCGGTACAACGAACAGCCGGGGCTTCGGCGAGGCTGACCTTGAGTGCGGATCGTATAGAGTTAGTAGCAAATGGCGATGACCTTTCCTTTCTGACCATCAGAATGTGCGACACCGACGGCATTGTCTGTCCTTCCGCCGCCCAGCCCGTCGTTGTAAGCGTCCAAGGACCCGCAGAGGTCTTGGCTGTCGATGGAGGAGATCCCACCAGTCTAGAGCCGATCCCTGGTTGTCATGGAAGGCTTTTTCACGGCATGGCTCTCGCGGTAATCCGCACACGGGCCAACGTTCCCGGCGAAATTTTCGTAACCGTCGAATCCTCTGGGTTCGTAAACACCTCCGCGCAACTACGGAGCTTCTGATCGGGCGCTTCGGCCCCGCTCGGTCTTTCTTACGAATTCCAGGGCGGAATGGGACGCCACGGTGTTTGGGCGGTGTATTGATCGAGCAACTGCCGCAGCAGCTCCGCCCGCAGAGACTGGTGGGCAGGTTCGTCCCAGAGGTTGTGGAGTTCGTCGGGATCCGTTTGGCGGTCGAACAATTCGCCCCATGGTTGCCCGGCGTAGGTGGTGATGCGGTAACGGGTGGTGACCAGGCAACGCGGGCGCAGGCCGGTGCCAGGGTCGTCGTTTTCAATGACCACGCTGTCGCGGATGGTCGCCTGATCGTCGCTGAGCAAAGGCCGCCAGCTTCGTCCGCCATACAGCGGGATTGGCTGAACGCTGCCCCGCTCGAACGGGGTGGTGGCTTCCTCCCATTCGCTGCCGGGCATCGTAACCCCGGCGAAATCGAGCAGGCTCGGCATGAGATCAATTTGGCTGATCAATGACTCGCTCTTTCGACCGCCCGGCATGCCCGGTGCGGCGACGATGGTGGGGATACGCACGCAACCTTCAAACGTGTAGAACGATTTCCAGAGCAGGCCGTGGTCGCCCATCATGTCGCCGTGATCGGAAACAAATAGGACCACCGTATTGTTCCAAAGGTTGTTCCGTTCCAGGGCATCGAAAACCCGGCCAAGCTCTGCGTCCAGATGGCTGACCATGCCTAAGGTCAGCGCGATCATCTCCCTTGTCTTCGTGTCGGTAAGGTTCGCGTTGTTGGTGCCGTTCGGATGGATGTCGCCGTTGAACACCCGCTGATATATGGGAGGTAAATTGTCGGATTCGCCGGAGTTGCGCGGCGGAAGCGGTATATCGGCAGGGTCGTACATCGTGTCATACGGAGCCGGGGGCGCGACAGGGTAGTGGGGATCCGGGATCGAGCAGTAGGCAAAAAACGGGTGATCGGGATTGCCCGCCGCAGCGTCGATAAAGGCCGCCGTGGAGTCCGCGATGTATCGGTTGTAATGCATCTCGACGGGCAGCGCCATACGATAGCATTGACTGGCTACACAGGCCGGTTCTCGGGCGAGGTTGGGTTGGAGCATGGCAGGGTCGCCGCCCTGATCCCTGAGCCACTGAATGTATTCTCCGAACACGAATGAGGTGTGTCCGCCGACGAAGTCCACGGATTCAAAGCCGAAATAAGGCGTGGGGAATTCCGTAAAGTCGCCCCGGTTCCATGCTTCCATGTCTTCGGGGAAGCGGCTGGCGTCGGGTGTCTCGAGCTTTGGAACGTAGGGCGTGAGATGCAGTTTGCCTGCGGCGTGTGTGCGATAGCCTACGGCGTTCAGCACCTGCGGTAGACAGGGCAGGTTTGCATGGGGATATTGCCCGTTGAAACGCACGCCATGGTCGCGGGGTAGGAGGCCCGTGAACATGCTGGTGCGGGCGGGCATGCAGATCGGGTTGTTGCAATAGGAGCGGTTGAACACGGTCCCCAGCGAAGCCAGTCGATCAAGATTGGGCGTCTGCACCAATGGATGTCCCGCACAACCCATGTGACCGGCCCGCATCTGATCGACACAGATCAGCAGAATGTTGGGTTGATGTTGCTGCATGAAATTCCTTGTCCGACAATGCTCCGTCTGGGGTTCGTCCGTCAAATAGTTGTTCTCTATTGTTTTGTTTTTTGCATTGCGATGGATCCCGGCTGACTGAGGATGGCTGAGGCCTTCAAGAGAGAGACCGGGCCCCTCAGAGCGGAATTGGTCGAGTGATCCAGACCCGAAGGTGTCAATCGGGTAGGGTTGACTCTGCCTCGACCGAGTCAAAAATGTTCTTCACCCGGATCTTCTTGCTATCACCATACAATAGCACAATGCACCTCTGATCCTGATACACTGGCCAAAATGCCGAATAGAAAGCCTTCCAGTCACCCCCGGGTTGTTCCTGTTTAATGATCGCCACTGTCGCTCCGGTGCCCTTTTCTGCGCTGATCCGATGGGGCAGTGCGGCGCCGGGGGTAAGGAGGATTGGCTCGGTTCCTGCGCCCACCTGTAGTGCCACCGTCGTCTCGGTGGCATTGATGAAGAACCAATCGTCGCTCCTCGCACCGACGAAATCGTCAGGGACTGCAAAAAACTCGGCGTTTCCCCGGACGATCATGCCCACTAGCAAAATACTCGTCGCCCCGGGTGGTACATTTACCGATCTGGCAATCACAGGCTCTCCCGCTTCATCGAGCTTATTGCCGAACAGGGGTAACGGGTTCGCCGCTTGTGCGCGAACCGGTTTCCCGGGGCCGTTGAGTCCGAAAACAAGCGGTTCGAGTCCTTTCGATCCCCGGACGAAAAATTCAGGCAGATCCTCCGCACTCGGTGCCAGCATCATCCCTCTCATCATCAAGGTTTCCTCATCGGCGAGGGACGTCGATGCGCACAAGAATGCTGCCAGCCCCACTGCGAGAACTCTACGGAGTCGATAGGATAGGGGGGGAGGCATTATTAAATTTCTTCAGGGTGTAACCAACGGAAGGAGAGCAAACGAAAGCTACGACCGAACGGGCTGCTGGGACGCTCCAGCTCCTCAAGCGTGGAATTTCCCCCGGCGGGATTCGTTACTGGATCGGGGAAGCGTTGCACTATCGCTTCGCACCAGGATCGTGCTGTGACCTCGCCAGTCGGGCTCTTCGCCTCCCCATAGGAACGGATCGTAAACGTATCTGACCGAACTTGCATGAACGGCGAAAGCGCTTGCAGGATATCGCCTTGAAGGAGCTGCCCCGGATACCCCGCACCTTGGGTCGTTCCCGACGGGATGTGGGTGCCGGTGACCGCGTTGCCGAACATTGCGAGACTGGAATTCTCGGACACGTTGTTCACCGTCGCATCCAAGGCGGCTTGGAGCGCGCCCGCTTTTCCGAGGTCGCCATTGACGAGCTTCCGGTTGACGAACTCACCGAGACTGCGGAACGGACCGCGTTCCTTGACTTCGACGACGATCGCTTCTGCGAGCTGCCGCACTTCCGCTGGGGAGAGTTCACGGAAGCCCATCCAGTAATTTTCATTCAAACCACCGCTCTCCATTCCGTCACCGTAGAGGGATTTTACCCGCGGAAACCGAACTCCCTCCACCGCATCGAATCCCGTAATCATCCCGAAGTTGTCGGTTTTTTCGATCGGCAGATTCAGGGTGCCCGACAGGAATGCTTCCCACGCGTCCACGGAAGAGGAATTGACGTTGAAAGCTCCATCTACCAGCACGTGCCCGGCGTTGTGATAGACCGCTCGATCATGGTCGGTGAGTGTCTCCTTGCTGAAAGTGGAACCGACCGGTTCGTAGGGAATGAACCGCGGGTTCGGTAGAAACTGTGTTCGGTCTAGCAATGCCTCGTAGTCCCAGGTCGGCTCGGCCTTCCCTCCGGCCGCCGTGTTGTTGTCATTCGCCTGCGGGATCGTGGTGAAAATGTAGCTGTCCCAAATCTCCTCGTTCACCAAGTAGGACGCATCATAAATGTCAAAACTTCCCGTGATCGCCCATTCGTCTGGCATTCCCGGGTTATCGCTAAAGGTGTCTTGGATGCTGTTCTTCCACTCATCCAGCGGGATGCGCGGGTTCGCGTAGGAGTTCCCTACGATATAGGTCGGCTCGTAGCTGAAGCGCCCTGCCGAGGCATGTTGCAACTGCCCGAGAGAGACCAGGTCTTCCCGCGGAATGTCGAACAAAATCACGCGGTCGAAACCGTCTTCCTGGGTTCGTCCTCCTCCCATGAATAGATAGCCTTCTTGGTTGTCTGGAGCCGGGCTGGACTGGATGATATCTTTGTTTTCCTTGATCTCCGGATCCATACTGTAAGCTGCCAGAACGTCCACACCGAGGGGGGAGTCCCACCGTGGGTTGTTCCACTGCGCACGGATGTTTGCATCGATGATCGGGCGGATTGTGGATTCCGGCTCGCGAGTGGTCCGAAGGGCGAAGCTAAGACCCGGTCGGTTGTTGATCCTACTATTTTCCAAGGTAGCTTCGTAAGCGAGGCCGGGTCTTTCCGTCCCCGGGACCTTATGTTCCCTCTTGGGCGGCCCTCCGTCGCCGGTAATTCGTGAATGCGTATAGGGTGCGAAAAAGAGCTGCGCGACTTCCCGGTCAGGATTGTCATTGGGATAGCCCAAGCTTTCATCGAGGCCGTGAAACATGGTGGCGGTCTCGAACACGAACTCAATGGTGGCGTTTTCACTGCCATCGAGGGGTGCGGTCGTATCAAAGTTTCTGAAAACGCTTTGTGTCGTAAGATTCCGGACGTTCGGGCTGTAAGCTTTGTTATCCACCTCAGTTCCCGCCAGTTTGTCGCTGTCAAAGGCAAACAGCTGGCTCCGGCCCGGATCAATCAAATGATTGTTGGCGTTGGATTCCAGCTTTGTGGAAAACCCGGTAACTCGACTCAGGTCTACGATTGCGTTGTCGTCGTCTGTATATTGAACGCCATCCACCGTAAATCGTATTTGGGGGTAATTGAGAATGCGGGGGCCCCGGGCAAACCCGAAGTTAACCGCGCCTCCCTGAATGTTCAATCCCACGTTATAGGGATTGTAATGACCTACCCAAAGCTGGGAGCGTGTCTTCAGCCTTGTCGGATTGCCCGGGTTGTAATCAAACCACGCGTATTGTTGCATTCGTGACAGCAAGGGAAAAATCGGGTTATGGACGTAGTTTTGCCCCCGAGAATTCTCCGAGAAATTGGGAGGGGCTTGCGATTCGATAGGAGTCCAGGCCGAAATATAGGTGTCGTAGGGTTGCGGAAATTCGTGAGGTCCGACCTGACCTCTCGCAATGCGACCGGCCAACTGGCTGCCTCCCCGCCAAGGCTGCATGAAGTTCGGGCTCCTCTTGTTGAATGTATTGATATCAAGAACCGGAACCTCTGCGGTGTCATGGATGTGTATCCATTTTTTGATATTGTAATACTGCCGGAAAATATCCCAGTGGATATAGTCGTTTGGGAATTCCGAGCGTTTTTCGCTGTCTACCACGAGATGATCGGAATCGGCGTTTTCCGCAAAAAGCTCGCTGTAAACGTCGAGGCCCACGTTCGGATCATCTTCAAATGCGATCGTCAGATCCCGTTTCAATCCTCCCTTTCTGACGTCGGCCAGGACTCCGAGGGATGTTCCTGTGTAGCCGAAATACTTCCGCTTCGCGACACTTCGATCAAGCCCCAGCAGGAGAAGATCCGTGGAGGAGCCGATCTTGCTGTAACGTGCGAGGTCCGAATCGCCCCTATCGAGAAGCGCATCCATGTCGGTGAGGTTCCCGAGTTGATACGTTCCGGGAAGCATGCTCCCGCCCAGAAGGTCGTTGACGGGGCGGTCATTGCGAACTTCCGGGCTGGATGCGGCTAGCTGCGCTTTTAATCCGTTGTCATCCACCATGTAGGCGTATCCGCCAGAGGAAGCGCCCGTTCCGCCAGGGATGGGGACAATGCCGGCTTCCAGCGGTTCGCCTCCGGTGAGAGCCAGGTCAAAGGTTTCGCCGCCAAAAAGAATGACTGGGTCGTTGAAAACGGAGTCGATCTGGTCGCTGGCGTCCAAGTTTATGTTCAGACCGGATGCAAGCCATGTCACCTGATTGATGTCGAAGGCTGGTGAGTCACTCGGGGCTGCTCCCACCCACCATGCGCGACTGCCCGAAATGCTCCCGCCGCCCAGCGCTTCTGCTCGGGCAGTGATTCGCTGGTCGGGGCCGAGTTGCTGCTGAAGTTGACTCAGTGCCACCAGTGTTCCCAAGCGGGCGTTCGCCTGCGCCGCCCGGATCTCAGTTTCGGCGCGGGACTGCTGGAGGTTGACCGAGGTTAGCCCGAAAAGCCCGACCACGAGAAGGATCAGAAACGCCATCAGCGTGAGCGATATCACGAGCGCGAAGCCGTCCCGGGGGGCGGCGGATATGGCCGATAAACTGGGGGGGGTGGAAGTCATGTAACGACCTTTAGAGTTTCGGGGTAGAAAGGCATTCGGTCAAGCGTTTGTTCCCTATTCTTTCAGTATCCTCATTAAGGGCGGTAAAGTCGGTTCAGGTCAGGGATTGCCGAATGCAATTGTTAATAGGGCGATAAGGTAGCCGAAATCGCAAGATCTTGGAAGATCGGAACGGTGCTTCGAACGCTCGGGTGTAGTTCATTCGATGGTCGTTATTCTGACGCGGCGATGGTAATAGGGCCTTGCTTCGGGAACGGGACGGGGAAGGTGGGGGGGCAGGAATGTCCCCCCGCCGTTATTGTCCGTGTCTTTCGAAACGGAGCGGGGACGTTCCAGTCGGCGGTATTAGTCATTGCAGCAATGGAGCGGGGACATTCCTGTCCCCGGTGTCTTCGGGATGTTTTCTTACTCGTGATCTTATTCGTAATCGATTACGGTTCTCCTGTCGATTCGGTCAGGGGCAAATCTCAGTTTGGCGGATCACCCTGATCCGTAGCGGTCCGTGCCGACCTCTCCTGCGAAAGCGGGGCGGGGTCGAAGTCGCGCACCATCGTTGTTGGATAGAGGGTTTCAAAATCCTGCCAGTGGTCGAGCATGACATCCATTTTCTTCCGCAAGTCCCGCACCAGGTTCGGGCCAAGCACGAACACGCTTTCCTCTTCCGGGGCTGCGGCGTGTTCGATGACCGGTTCTTCCGTGCTTTCGATCAGGCGAATCAACTCGGCGGTGTTGTCCAGTTCCTCGCGAGCGATCTTTCGCATGTTCAGTGCCCGTTGGTCGTAGATGATGTTGTCGTCATAATCCATCTGGTTCGGCCCGTATTGCGAATGGTGCGCGATATCCAGCGAGTATTTGAACATGATGCAATTGCGCGCATTCGTGGCCAGACAGGCCAGCGCGGCCGTGCGGGTGGCCAGGAGCCGGACTCTTTTCGCGCCCCCTTTGGGTAGTTCCGCGGCGAGCGCCTGCAAATCCCCGGCGACTCCCCGCAGGGTTCCGATGGCTTCCTGCAGAGCCCAGCGGGCCATCCACATTGCGGACTCTCCATTGAAACAGGACTTCCCCAGGATCATCCCCAGGTCCGGATTGTCTTTGTCTTTTTCCGCGGCAAAAATGAAATCCCGGTAGTGGGCGGTTTCTTCGGGTGTGAGTCCATGTGGGTCCGCAACCAGAGGACGGAGTAACCATCGCGAACTCACCGTGGCAAAGTTGAATATCAGCCCCAGCCCTTTTTGGCGCACCTGCGCGGTGGCATGAATCGCGCCGCCGATTTTTTTCCACGCGCCGATCACTCTTTCGGCATGAGTCTCATCCTCACAGAAGGCCGTGGCGGCATCCAGTAGCGCTTCCGTGTTTTCGCGCAGGCCTTGGTCCGGATGGCGGAAATAGCTTTGGAGAAAAATCTCGGCGAGATCCAGGTCATGGATTCCGATCTGAACGCTCGCGCGGTCCACGACCTTTTTTGGGGTGTTGTAGATTTGTTGCAGCCCTTCAAGGAAAGAAATGGGGCTTCCCATCCCCACCACCGGGTAGGCCGGATGCCAGATTCCACCTCCAAACGACGCACCGGGACCGCCGGGGGTCTCCTCGGTTCCGTTGTTGCCGCTGACGAATATGCCACTGGGCAGCTTGGCGGCGATCGATGCCTTTAACTCGGGAGGGAACCCGGCGCTGTGAATGTTTAGCTCCATCCGGACCCCGGCCTCCGCGGCCCCGTCTTGGATGGCTTTGAGCCAGTCGGCGACGCGCTCGCCTCCGTCTCGGGTTCGGTGTTTTACCGGTCCATTGATTCCGGGATAGATGCAGGGCGTCCAGGGAACTCCGGCTCCCGAGTCGTTGCTCATGAACTGAAAGAAGTCCACCTCGGGAAACTGGGTGGAAAACTCTTTCATCGCCCGGCGGTAGAGATCGAGCACTTCGGGCTCATCGATGGAGGGGGCGAAGTACGGACGTGAGGCAATTCGCCCCAATTCGCACTGGGCACCTCTCCAGTGAGGATGGGCGCGATAAACCTCCTCTGGAAGCCAGAGGGGTTCTATGGTGTGGCAGACGCCCTTGAGGCCGTGCGAACGAAGAATCGACGTCTGTTGCTGGATGAAGTCTCGGCACTCCCGCGCATGCTCCGGCGATACCCAGGGGTGAAGCTCTTCCGGAGGACAGATGCGCAAAATAGCCGGTGTGGAATTGCACCAGGCCGCATAGGGATCTTTATGATCGGGTAGCACCCATGAACCGCACCGGTAGGGTAGGTTCCCAACCCGGATATGGGTGGCCCCGGAGGCCGCCGCCAGTTCCACGCATCGCTTGAATGTCTCCAGGTCCGAGTGTGCGGCCTGTCCTTCTGCCAGGGTGAAGACCACTTTTCGCGACCCCAGACGTTCGCGGATTTCTGCGGGAGACGGGCTGTTTTTTAACGTTTGTTGCATGATGCTTCAATAGGCTGATTCAAAAATGGCGACCTGAGCGGGAACCTGTGATGACCACGGGAGTCCCTATTCGGGGAGTGTATTTCGGACATTTTGCTGATGTATTGAAATTTTTCGGAAGGGTATCGGATTTAAAGGTGAAGGGAGGTCGGACGTCAATTAATATTCTCTATTATTCCATAGTGGAAACTCGTATGGTCCTTGCGGATTGAGATTGCCGATGGGAATTCAGAGACTTCCAGGCACATTATAATAGGGAACAATTTATTGACTAGGATAATGTTTAAGCGATAAGTCTTTGTCTGGATTTTCACTTTGGATCTTGACGGTGACTACCGTTTCGACCGGTCCGGCGTTGTTCCTTCTCATATGGATCGTTTCCGAACTCGCACTCTAAAGCTAATTTCATAAAAATGAATGTACTCTGGATCACTCTCGAAGACACCAGTCCAAGGTTTCAGGTTTATGGTGACCGCATTGCGCGCACTCCCAATGCGGATAAATTGGCGTCCGAGGGAGTTGTCTTTCAGAAAGCGTTTTCGACCGCACCGGTCTGCGCTCCAGCCCGCTGCGCGGCAATCACGGGTGTGTATGCCGCATCGATCGGCGGGCACCACATGCGAACGCATTTCCGGAATCTGTCGCATGAGGGGCAGGTGCCTCCGTATGAGCCTGTGCCGCCGGCGCACGTCAAGTGCTTCACCGAATACCTTCGGGCAGATGGCGTTTATTGCACCAACAACGAAAAGACCGACTACCAGTTTTCATCTCCGTTCACGGCGTGGGATGAGTGCAGTGAGAATGCTCACTGGAGAAACCGCCCTGCGGGTGCGCGCTTCTTCTCCGTCTTCAACCTGCTCGCAGCGCACGAAAGCGGAATGTGGCCGGATGGACGCTCGTTGGAAACGGATCCTGCATCGGTCCAGGTTCCGCCTTATCTTCCGGATACTCCAATAGTTCGGGAGTCGATCGCGCGGCATTACGACCAGATGGCGAGGGTCGATGTTCAGGTAGGTCGTCTCTTGGACGAATTAGAGGAGGACGGCTTGGCAGAGGACACCGTGGTCATTCTTTGGAGTGATCATGGGGAAGGACTTCCGCGCGGCAAACGGCATGTCTATGATTCCGGGCTGCATGTTCCGCTCATGGTTCGGTGGCCCGGTAGAATCGAGCCCGGTACCCGTAGGACAGATTTGGTGAGCACGATTGATCTTGCTCCCACAGTGCTGGAATTATTCGGACTTCCCCTGCCGGGGCATCTTCATGGAACGCCGCTCTTGAACCAAGAAAACCCGAGGAAGTTTGTCCACGCCACTCAGGATCGTTTTGGTGGATACTATGATCAGTCCCGTGCTGTGCGCACCGGGCGCTTCAAATACATACGGAATTATCATCCCGAATTACCCCGCTTTCTTTTCAATAATTATCTGAATCAACATCCGGTCCAGCAGGAGATCATTCGTCTCATGCGCCATAACGCTCTCGAGGGTCATGCACGTTTCTTCGGGGAGCAAAATCATCCTGTTGAGGAATTGTATGACTGTGACGCCGATCCGCATGAACTTAATAATCTCGCGGTCGATTCTTCGTATCATTCAACTCTGCTTGAATTGAGGAGCGAGTTGGAAGACTGGCGCCGACGAATCGGCGACCTTGGAGACGTGCCTGAGAGCGAACTCAGCGAGCGGTTCTGGCCATCAGGGATCCAGCCCGAAACTGTGGCTCCGCACTTTTTGGTCTATGGGGAGGACGACTATTGCAAGGAGCCCATCGGCGGGAGGTATGGGGCGGAGTACAAAGTGCAGGGCCCGGCGTTGGTCCAGCTGCACTCTCCCACACAGGGCGCCAGTATGGCCTATCGTTTTGAGAATCAGCAGTCCTGGACGCTCTACACGGGACCCTTCAATCTCGACTCCGGCGATTGGAAACTCTTCACCAAAGCCGTGCGCATTGGATATCGGGAAAGCCCGGAGTGCGAGCTTGCTCTTACCGTTCTTTGATCCTCTCTATGGCATTTACTTCTCGAATAGACCTTCCAAAGCAATAGTGAGGCAATTTGTAGCTCTATGAATAAACCGAACATAGTATTTATCTTAATCGACGATATGGGCTGGCGAGACCTCGGCTCGTTTGGGAGTTCGTTTTACGAAACTCCCCATATCGATCGTCTAGCCCGGAATGGGATGTCCTTTTCCGATGCCTATGCGTCCTGCCCGGTCTGCTCTCCGACGCGGGCCAGTATAATGACCGGGAAATATCCCGCTCACGTCGGCATTACCGACTGGATTGACCACGGAAATTTTCATCCCATGAAGGGAAAGCTGGTGGACGTCCCATACTTGAAGAGCCTTCCTCCTGAGGAATATTGTCTCGCACAGGCCTTGCAAGACGGTGGTTACGCGACCTGGCACGTGGGCAAATGGCATCTGGGGAAAAAGGGTGCGTATCCGGAAGACTTCGGATTTGAGATCAATATCGGTGGTTGCGATATGGGTTCGCCCGGTGCCAACGGCTACTTCAGTCCGTGGTCGGTGAAAGGGCTGGAGCATGCTTCGGTTCCTGACGGCACTGACTTAACCGATTACCTCACGGACGAAGCCATCCATCTGATCTGCACGAAAGAGGACCGCCCGTTTTTTCTCAATTTGTGCCACTACACCGTGCACACGCCGATTCAGGCAAACCCCGATAAGATCCGTAAGTATGAGGAGAAGGCCCGCGCCCTTGGGCTCGATATCTTGGAAACCTTCGAGGAAGGAGGTTTTCACCCCACGGAACGCAAAGCCGATGAGCGGATCCGACGTCGGCTGCTCCAGTCCGACCCGGCGTATGCCGCGATGATCGAGACGTTGGATGATAATGTCGGACGTCTTGTGGACGCCCTGGAAGCGAGCGACGAACTGGAAAACACCTTGATCGTTTTCACCTCGGACAATGGGGGCCTGGCCACTGCCGAGGGTTCGCCGACATGCAATGCCCCTTTGGCCGAAGGCAAAGGATGGATGTATGAGGGAGGATGTCGGGTGCCGTTGTTTGCCGTGTGGCCGCAACAGATTCGGGCGGGATCCCGGTGCGATGTCCCTGTGACCAGCACCGACTTCTATCCGACCTTCCTCGACTGCGCCGGACTGCCTGCGAAACCCGAACAACACAGTGATGGGGTCAGTCTGCTCCCGCTCTTTCAGGGGGCGGATGGACTGGATCGTGAAGCCATTTTCTGGCACTATCCGCACTACGGTAATCAGGGTGGCACGCCGGGCTCATCGATTCGGATGGGCGACTACAAGCTCATTGAATTTTTCGAGGACGGACGAATCGAACTCTATCAGCTTAGTGACGATCCCGGCGAAAATCACAACCTCGCCGATACCGAACTCGAGCGCGCCAACGCTTTACGGAAACGGCTTCACGAATGGCGTGATTCGATCGAGGCAAAGATCCCACAGCCCAATCCGGACTGGCGCGAAGCTGCTATAAGTAATCGGCGATGATTCTCAATGCCGCGGCTCTGGAAAATCTATTCATGCCGTAGAAGTGATTCCGGGATTTTTCGGCCAAAGGCTCACCTGGTGCCATTATGTCGATCACAGAGGCCAAGTTAGAGAGGTATTTGTCCGAAGCGCGAAGGTTGCGGTAATCTTTGCGAAAAGAACGCTTCTCGGGTCTGGGGCGACGGGACGGCAGAAGGGCGTTCGTCACATCGAGCCGTCGAATTAGTACAGTCGGAGGGCAGCCAGCGCCGACTCCCCGTAGGATTTGGAAATCGTTAATTTTACAGTTGAGCAAAGGATAGGATCCACGCGGTGCAGTCGTTTGCAGCCAACTGTAGTTCCCTCGATAACTCGGCAGCTTTTTCTGGAGTCATCTTGTAGTTCGATCCGGTGCTTGGCGATGAGCTGTCCGAACTCAATCGCCTCCTCCAGGGATACAATCGACACAGTTCGCTCCTCGGGTAGTCGGAGCATGAGTGTTGCATTTTCCCCCGCCTTCCCGGGCGTCCAATAGGAGTTCTTCTCTGCATCCAACACTGTATCGATAGGATACTCAGCTTCGGCATTGCTGATTTGAATACGGGAGTCAATGGCTAGGTCAGTCGCAAAAAGTGCCGCCTTGGCCTGTTGAAAGGCAACCGCGCGCTCAGCATCTACGGTGTGCACAAGCCCTTCCGGTGTGATGGGGAAGTTGAGCAGCAAGGTGCCGTTTCGTCCCACACTCTTGAAATACAGGTCGAGAAGATTGTCGACCGTTCGCACCTCAGATTCCTCTTCAGGATGGTAAAACCAACCAGGCCGTATGGATACATCGCACTCCGCTGGACGCCAAACTCGCAGTCCAGAACCATTAGGGGCGTCGCCGTTCCGCAAGCGCTCGCTTTTGTCCGCATCCGCAAGGGCGTCGTTGGCCTTCGAAATACCCGAATCGCCCGGAAAACGGATGAAGTTGGGATCAACGGTCCCCCAGCACGTTTCCCCGGCAATGCCGCGCTCGTTTCCCACCCAACGCACGTCCGTGCCGCCGTCACCAAATGTGACCGCCTTGGGCTGTAGCGTTCGGACCAGATCGAAGTAGCGTTGCCAGTCATAAGTTTGCTTTCGTCCATTGGGGCCTTCGTCAATGGCTCCGTCGAACCAGACTTCACGCAGTTCGCCGTATTGCGTCAGTAACTCCTCGAGCTGCGTGCAGTAAAAATCGTTATAGCGCTCGGAATCGCCATAACAGGGTTCATGCCGATCCCATGGCGAGAGGTAGAGTCCCACTTCGAGACCCTCAGCGCGAAAAGCATCCACAAACTCACGAACCAAGTCGCCCTTTCCATCCCTCCACGGAGAATTCTGTACGGAATGCTCCGTCACATGACTCGGCCAGAGACAAAAGCCGTCGTGGTGTTTAGCGGTAAGGATGCCCACCTTGAAGCCCCCGGCTCTAGCGGTGCGAGCCCATTGCCGACAATCCAAAGCAGTTGGATTGAAATCACGCGGATCTTCCGAGCCGTCACCCCATTCCTTTCCGGCGAAGGTGTTCAGGCCAAAGTGGAAAAAAGCATTCGTCTCACTACGCTGCCATGCAAGCTGTGCTGCTGAGGGCACGGGGGCGATAATATCGGACATCCTATTACTTTCCATTTAAATTTGAATAATAGGGAATGATAGAATTGGATTCCGTCTCGGCTTCAACTCCAATTCGTTTTTCTTAATCCACAGATAAGCAAATCCCGATTCTTCAATCGATGAAAACCATACTGCCCAACGGCATTCCTCTCAGTCAGTCGGAACCGAAAACGATCAGTGACTTCAGTCACGACCAGCCTCTAGCGGTTCCTTATCTGGAATCACCGCCAGAAGTGATCGACGTAAGTCGGGGGCGTCAGTTGTTCGTGGATGATTTCCTCGTCGATCCGTTCCGTACGCAAATGCACCGGGAATATCATCGCCCCGTAAAGTATCCGGGAAATCCGGTGTTCTTCCCGGAATCGCCCGAGGAAACCTGCCCGGATTTTCCGCCCTGCGCCATTGCGAAAAGCGGTGGCGTTTGGTTCGACGACCGCGACCGGCTTTTCAAAATGTGGTACATGACCGGTTACCTGGGCTATGCGGCGCTGGCGACCAGCCACGACGGGGTCCATTGGGAGCGTCCGGCGTTGGACGTGGTTCCCGGCACCAATCTGATTCTACCCAAAGACATTCACCCGGACTCGGGGAGCGTTCTCATCGATCATGCTGCAGAGGATCCGGAGGAGCGCTACAAAATGCTTCTCCGCGAGCCGAATGGCGTGACCCCCCCCGCATATTGATTTTCCGGGCCGACTTTTCACCTCCGGGGATGGAATCCACTGGACGGAAAGAGGGAAGACCGGACCGATGCATGACCGAAGCACCATGTTCTACAATCCCTTGAAAAAGGAGTGGGTTCAGAGTATCCGCATCAACCATCCTCTCGCTGCCCGTTCTCGCAGTCACCATGCCGACGCGGACTTTCTCAAGAGCGGGGAGTGGACTCACGAGACCATGACCGAGTGGTTGCGCGCGGATAGCATGGACAATGGGAAGTATCTCCGCGCCCAGCTCTACAACTTCGATGCGATCGCCTACGAAAGCCTTCTGATCGGGTTTCACCAGATCCTTCACGGCCCGCACAACGGAATCGGCGAAAAATCCGGACTGCCGAAACTCACGGAGCAGTATCTGAGCACCAGCCGCGACGGTTTCCATTGGCACAGGCCCGAACGCACTCCGTTCATCGCCGCTCGCCGCGAATACGGATCCTGGGAGTATGGCTACGTCGAATCCAGCGCTGGCATGTGCCTCATTGTCGGCGATGAACTTTGGATATACTATTCGGCCTATGCCGGGGACCCGAATCGCATCACCAGTGATTGGAGAACCAGCGGCACCTACGCCAACGGCGCCGTAGGGCTGGCGAAACTGCGCCGCGACGGCTTTGTCTCCATGCGCCCGACCTTCCCCGGTTGTTTCCTGTGGACCCGTCCGCTCCGATTCGACGGCTCCCGTCTCTTCGTCAACGCCGAAACGGCTGGTTCCTGTCTGAGTGTGCAAGTGACCGATTCCGGGGGCAAAGCCATCCCAGGTCTCTCCCACGAAGATTGCCTCGGATTCACGGGTAACAGCACCTGTGCGGAAGTGAAATGGAAGGACCGCGACCTCAGCGGACTCGGCAACGAAAAGATCCGACTGCGTTTCCGCTTAGACCGCGGCGATCTCTTCGCCTTCTGGATCACCAATTCGCCGGAAGGAAAAAGCGGCGGATACACCGCAGCCGGGGGTCCGGGATTGAGCGGGGGACGGGATGACTGATAACTCGCTCTCGACCGCAGAATTGAGGTTCTAACAGAACCCGGGGACAGGCAGGTCCTTGAGACCCTTTCTTCGCTGGCTCGGACTGAGATCCGTCCTCTCCAAGCGAAGAAAAATTCCCCAGGCTTTCCCGTCATTGGCTCCGACGGCCACCACCACCCGGTGCTTCCCTTTGGTGCATGGAATGCTTTTGCTCTGTCCTTCGTCGGGAATAGCCGGGTTGGTTCCCTGCCAATCGTTCAACATCATCTTCCCGTCCACCCATGCGCATACCGGTCCATCGTATCCCAGCATCAGCTTGAGTCGCATGTCTGTCGGGCAGGAAAACTCTGCCTGGTAGAGAAGAGTGCCCTCCTTGAGTTCCTGAAACTCCTTGCTCCTATTGGCGAATTCCTGATCAAAAGACCGCTTTTTCCATGCCAAAGGTTTGAGCTTTTCCGGTGACTTCAGATCCTGCAAAGAGATCGGCGTGGTAGCGCATTGAAACTGCCGACAAAATTCGGAAAAGGCACCAGGGCGTCTCAGGGGCAAAGGTCCGAACACGGGTAGAGAACGTCCGGCTTCGTCCACGATGTTACAGTACGGGTTGGTCCCGTAGCCGTAGTGCAAGTGCGCCAGGGAGAGCGCCTTGGTGCGCAAAGAGGTCAACACATGGACTTCGTTCTTGTGTAACTGAATATTGTAAATCGTGTTCGTCCCCTGCTCATCTCCGACATAGAACCCGGCAGGCCTGCTGCCCGAGGTCAGCTTTCCGGCCACGCCCTCGTAGGAAAGAATAATCTTTCCGCTGTCGGTGCGGGGGATGTGTTCTAGGTTCCAGGACTTCAAACGAATGGGAGGAGGTGCAGCTCTCCCTCCGCGCTGAAGATAGTCCATCTCCAAAGCGAGTCGCCTTCCAAGTATTTGCTGGGCCTCACCCCCAAGATGAATCAGGTCATCGAGAGCGAGATCGACCGCCGGCACTGTGCCAACCGCTTTGAGGGAACGGGCGAGCTGAAGCTGCTCCTCCTGCACGCGGTTCCATGCGGCTCCATGGTCGGGAGTCTTCGGGATGAAACGGGAAAGTTGGACCATGACAAATGGGAGGGCAGGGCATTTACAATCCCGGCGAAAACACCGGATCAGTTCTCTCGTCTTTTCACGAAAGGCTGCGGCCCCGGCCTCGCCTCCAAAAGCATCACTTTCGCCCTGATACCAAACAATGCCGGCCACGCGACCACCCACTTTTTGAACTCTTCGTATCGTTGCCCCGTACAGGCTGTTTCCGCCTTCCGATTTTTTGGCGGGATCCCATTGAGCCATACTGGTGCCGCCATGTGCACAAGGGATGAGACCTTGGGGAATCCCGTTGCGGCGGTGCATCTCCTGCGCGAAGGCGACTCCTGGCCCCGTACAATGCTCGCGTACATTCGGACGCACACCTCCCTTGATGATCCAGTGCACCTTGTCGACGCAGTCCCACATATTGTGAAGAGGATCTTTTGCCGTGCCCCACCGATCATCCATGTAGAAGGCTCTGGACATGGGATGGGACTTTGCCGCCTGATTCGCCATGCCACAGCCTTCCATATTGGATTGACCGGCAAGCACCCACACATCTCCCACCAGCACGTCCCTGACGGTCCGTTTCGTCAGCACTTTTCCGGCGGAGTCCCGGATCTCCAATTCGATGGAATAGGGGCCCCCGTTCGGGAGGGTTTTCAGTTCGCCGGAAAACGTTCCTTTCTTCGCCCGGCCTGCGACATACCAGGGACCACTCCCGTCCGAACCGGCAGTGGAAACCCGCGCGAACAAAGTGCCCGGACTTTTGCTAGAGCCCGAAAAAGGAAATCCACCCTCTTTGCGAGGGCGGCGTTGGAGAACCATCCGGGAAAACAAGCCTTCAGTGATTTTCATGAAAGAATTGAATGTTCATCTTGAGATTGTAGCTTCCTCTCCCGGTAATCGTCCGAAGCTGGAGGCCGGGCACAGGAAGGTCCCCGCTCCGTTCACGCACCACCGGCCGACGAGGAATCCACGGATGGCAATGTGCTGGCGAATTGGTAGCTCCCAGAGCCAATCTCCAGCTCGACGCAGTCTGCAGCGGACTCGAGGAATCTTACCTCTTTCAGTCCGGAGATTTTGCAGCCACCCTCCGTCACGGAATCAATCGATGCGGCGGGAATCGATACTTTCGCGGTGGTGTTGGCGGGGATGCGGACGTCCAATGCAAATTGTTTACCCTCCACTTTCCACTGCGACAGTATTCGACCGTTGGGGGACTGATACTCCGCCTTGACCCAGTTGACCGGTTCAATGTCGGGGTTGCTTCCCGTGGACGGCGGGCGGGGATGAATGAGGATCCGACGGTATCCGGGTCCGTCGGTATCGATTCCTGCGAGGGAGCGGAAGACCCATTCGTTCACCGCACCGAAGGCATAGTGGCTGAAGGAATTCATTGAGGCATTGTTTTTCTTTCCCGAGACCCCTTCAAATCCGTACTCGCGGGTGTAGGAATCCCATCGTTCCCAGACACTGGTCGCGCCCTGTTCCACCTCATAGCCCCAGCTTGGAAACCGACGGCTCTGATAAAGTCGGCAGGCCAGATCATGCCAGCCATGCCGCGTCAGCACGGGAAGCAGAGGCTTGGTTCCGAGGAAACCGGTGCTCATGCGAAACTCATTGGCCTCGATTTTCTGTGCCAGATGCGCCGCCAGTTCCTCGGCGGCCACTGCCGGAACCATGTCAAACTCCAGAGCGAGGACATGCGCCGTCTGCGATTCCACTTTCAACTGGCTGTCCGGGGCCAGATAATCCTGAGTGAAGAGGGTGGTAATCTTTTGATGAAGCTGACCATAGTGCATTGCCTCTTCCGGCTTCCCCACTGCTCCTGCCATCTCCGACATCAGCCGTGCCGTGTGAGCGAAGTAACAGACGTCGATGAATTCGATCGGGGTTGGATCATTAACATGAAGCCAGTCGCCCCAGGTGTTGCCGTCCTTCCGTCCTCGGAAATCCGGTGCCCGCTCCTGACGCCAATCCATGAATCGCGTCATCGATTCCCAGTGCTTTTCCACCAGCCGCGTATCGCCGTAGACTTGCCACATCGTCCACGGGCAGATGATGCCCGCATCGGTCCAAGCCGTGCCCCAGGTGATGCCGGATTTCATGATGGCAATGGGGTAGGGACAAAAATCGCGATAGGCCCCGGAGTCGCATTGAGCCTCCACCACATCATCCAGCCACTTGGTGAAGAAGGCCGCAACATCCGCATTGTACGTTGCCGTCCGCACATAGATCTGCGCGTCGCCCATCCAACCGAGGCGTTCATCGCGTTGGGGGCAATCGGTAGGAACATCGATGAAGTTGGCGCGCTGTGTCCACTGCGTGTTCTTCCAGAATCGTGTCAGTGCGGCATCGCTGCAGGCAAACTGCGAGGTGAGCGGTGTGTCGCTGTGAAGGACCAGGCCGGTGAGCATATCGGGTTCGGGTGTTTCCGAAAGACCCGTGATTTCAACATATTGGAACCCGTGATAGGTAAATCGCGGCGACCATTCCTCCCCGCCCACTTCACCGCGCAGGATATAGGTATCGATGGCGAGAGCTCGACGGAGATTCTCCGTCATCAGAGAACCATCCGGATACAACATTTCGCCGTGGCGCAGGACCAGCTTTGTGCCGGCTTTGCCTGCGACCCGCAGACGCACGACTCCAGCAAAGTTCTGGCCGAAATCGAAAACGAATGTGCCGGGAGCAGGCTCTGTAATTTTCTGTACTGCGATTTCCTCCACCGCCCGGATGGGTTGTGCCGGGTAGGACTGGAGTCTGGCTGGTGGCTGGAATCCCAGTTCCACTTCACGATCGCCGCGTCCATCGATGAACGGCGCTTTTATGCTGCCGTTTTCTCCGGCGCGGATTGCGGATTCCCATTCTTCGGAAACCTCCTCGGCTTGGGGCAGGCACCAGTCCTTTTGCTCGGCCCGAGCATCGAAAGTTTCCCCCATCAGGATATCCGCCTGGCGAACAGGTCCGTTGCTGTTCACCATCCATTCCGTATCGGTTCCAATGGTTTCCCTGGTGCCATCCGCATAGTCGATCTCGAGTTGGGCCAGAAGGGATGGCGTTTTGCCGTAGATGTTGCGACCGCTTCCGTTCGGTCCCATTCCCGCATGAAGACCGAAAGCAACATATCCTGCATACCAACCGTCGGCAACGACTGCACCAATGCGGTTCGCCCCTTCGTGAAGCAATGCGGTCACATCGTGTGTGCGGTAGCAGAGGCGTTGGGCATAATTGGTCCAGCCCGGCGCCAGATAATCTTCATCAATCCGCTGTCCGTTGAGGTGCAAATCGAAGACCCCGAGCGCGGTGGCATAGAGAGTGGCTCGTTGAATCGCCGGACGGGTGGCAAAGGACCGCCGGTAGTAACGGGCGGGCGGAAGCTGTAACTCGCTGCGGCTTGCCCACACCGGTGAATCGTCCCGCACGGAGATCCACTCAGCCGTCCAATCCTCCGGCTCTAGAAGTCCCATGCTCCAATGCGCGGATTCGCTCCAGGCCGACCATTGCTTTGCTCGATTACAGACTCGAACCTTCCACCAGACCTGCTGGCGCGACTTAAGCGGAATCCCCCTGTATTCGATCTGGTGCGTCTCAGAGCCTGCGACTTGTCCACTGTCCCACAGATCCCCGATTCCACGATCCAAGAGGTCGGGCGAGGATGCGGCTAAGATGTGATAACCGGTCTGCGCGTGTCCGCGCTCCTCCGATTCAAGCTGCCACTCCAGGCGCGGATTGGGAACATCGATACCCAATGGGTCGGTGAGATATTCGGTACGGAGATTCCGTACTCTCATGGTGCTGAATTAAAGGTAATTCAACTGACGGTTGCGCGCCCGCAGGACAGCTCCGTGCGCGTTCGACTCCTTGCCATCGTCCGCTGTGGCGTAGGCAAGTGGTTGTTCTTTTGAGCCGGTCGCCGGCCAGATCGTGGTTGCCCGTGTCGTGCGAATCAACCACTCCAAAAGCAATCGCCGACATTGATGGAGCACGGGGGCGTAATCCGCCTCAAAATACAAATTCCGCGTTTCCCCCGGATCGGCCTCGAGATCGTAGAGTTCGCCCGCTTCTTTCCCCCCGAACGTCTCCGGTTGGTAGTGCACATAACGCCAGTTTTTGTATCGCAAGGATTTACTCCAGACATTCTCCGTCACCGCCACCTCTCGTACGGGATTGTTCTCCCCCCGGAGGAGTGCGCTGAGATCACAGCCATCCGAGGTTTCCATCGGTGGAAGACCGCAAAGCGTGGTGAAGGTCGGGGCGAAATCGATATTCTCGGCCAGCAGGTCACAGCGGTGTTCGGATGGGGAGATACCGGGCACCCGCCAGACCATGGGAACCCGGCAGACTTTTTCCGAGCAGATACCGGGCGCTTTTTCCGGGACCCCGAATGTCCCGGAGTAGGCTCCGTGGTCCGAGCCATAGACCACGATGGTGTTTTCGGTCAGCCCGTGGGTCTCGAGGAAATCCATCAACTCGCCGACCGCGTGATCTACCTGCGTAACGCAGGCCAGATAACCCCGCCAGACGCGGCGTGCCCAGCTTTCGAAATCGTCCGGTTTAAGCAGTCCGTGACCGTTGCGGTAGCGTTCCACCATCTTTTGGAAATGCGGGGGCCGGTGCGCCGCGTCCTGATGCAGCCCCACTGGCAGGTCCAGATCTTCGGGATACCTATCCCAGAATTCCTGATCCGGGGTGTAACATTGGTGCGGACGCGGCAGGCTTACCTGAACGCACCATGGCTGATCTCCGCTATCGCTGATAAAGCGCCTGGCCGTCTGCACGCACCAACCTTCCACGCTGTGCTTGTAGGGTAATAGGGAAGGGCGCGCTTCATGCTGTTGCTTCCCGGGAAATTCCGGCAAACGTATGCTGTCTTCCTGTTCCCTCAGTCCAAGGGCCTCCAGATACTCAAAATAGGGAGAACGGTAGCTGTTGGCACCCGACTTGTTGTTTGATGCGGATTCATAGCATTCCGCCAGAAGATCCACATCATCCACCACCCAGTTGTGAGGCTGATCCGGCAAATGCAATTTTCCGATCCCGGCAGTGCGATACCCGTGCCGCCGGAAATGACCCAGATAATTGGGAAGCCGCTCCGGCCGCGGTCCGCCCAGGCCGTAGTAGCCATGATTGTGACAATACTGACCGGAGAGCATGCTTACCCGGCTCGGCGTGCAGATGGGGTTCTGCGTGTAGGCGCTGGAAAAGCTGACCCCCTGCGAAGCCAGCCGGTCGAGATGGGGCGTGATCGCCTGGGGGTGACCCGCATGCCCCATGCAGGCTGCCTGGTGCTGGTCGGAGAGAATGTGAAGAACGTTCATCAGTCTGTTTTAGGATGATGCCTCGTCCTTGGCGATGCGAAGGGGCGCGATGATGGGCTCAAGTAATCGGGCCAGATTTTCACCCATTTGCAGATGCCCGGCCTCACTGGGATGGATGAGGTCGCATGACAGTCCGCAGAAGTCCGTCAGCACATCACAACCCTCGATCAAGTGCACCCCTTCGTTCGCCATCTCCGAGGCTATCGCGCGGAGGACATGGTCGTATTCGGTCTGACGCTGGAAGATCAAATCCTCGTGTTGTTCCGGCGGTATGTGATGAGTGCGATTGAGAAAATGGGTGAGGAGAACAATGGGAGCACCCGGTTTTCCATCCCGCAGACGTCGCACCAGGTACCGGGCCCGCCGTTCAAACTCCTCCACGGGAAACGTTCCCCGCATGTTGATGCCCAGTTCCAGCGTCGCAAAATCCCACGTTTCCTCCGAAGCGAAGTAATCGGCAAGGGTCTCCTCGCAATGACAGGCGCCTCCAAACCCCTTGTTCAGCACGTCCACGCCCAGGCGGTGCGCCGCACGGTGAGGATATCCCTTCACCGAGGCGTGAGTGATCGAGGATCCATAAGCCAGCCAGCGGAGCGCGGGTTTTTCATCAGCGGTCGGAGGCCGGACCGGAAATCCAATCGAATCAAAGCCCCAAAAGCTGGTGGGTCCGCCGCTGATCTGAATGCGCCATACGTCAGGAGAAAACACGCCGGATTTCAGCCCTTCGCTGGTGACCGTGGAAAATGTCTCGGGAGCCGCAAAATCAAACACCCTGGTTGTCCCGCCTCCCATCCCGTGTTCGCTGTGCCCATAGCCTCCGCGAAATACGTGCAGGCGATTGCCGCCTTCATGCGCCGCAAGCGAAAGGCGGAATTGGGGAGCCTCGGTGACAAAGCGCAGTTCGACGCCGGTCGGGCTCAATGCCCGCAGGCGCGCCCGGTAGTTGAGCGTCTCGCGCACTCCTTGTGGGATTCGCACCAGTGAGAGACCGGAAATCCCGTCCAACGCCTCCAGAGCCCCGACATTGTGGAATTCAATATTGTTTTGCTGTAGAATCATCCCACCTAGTGCTAGGGCTTACAAAGAATCTGAGTCAATTTAATTTTCCCGTTTATTCTAGAGTTGGGATCCTGTTCAAGAGATTGTGTCCGCTATGAATTTCAACGGGCCAGAATCTGCGATGAAAGCATATGTACTCAAAGAGTTGTTCCCGATTTTTCTATTTTCCTTGTCTGTAGCATTTCTTTGTATTTTACTCCAGCAGATTTCTCTATGAAACGCCCTAATATCGTCTACATTTTCGCCGATGAATGGCGCGCCCAGGCGACGGGTTACAATGGTGATCCCAACTGCGAAACTCCTGTGCTCGATGCGTTCGCCGCGCAGAGTATGAATCTGACACATGCGGTTAGCGGGTATCCGGTTTGCTGCCCCTATCGTGCCAGCCTGCTCACCGGGCAGTATCCGTTGACCCACGGTGTTTTCATCAACGACGTCGAACTGGACCCGAACTGCCACAGCATCGCCCGTGCTTTCAAAGACGGAGGCTATCACACGGCTTACATCGGAAAATGGCATGTTTACGGAAGCCCTGAAGGCCATTATCAGCGGCGGAATGATCCGGTGCCGCGGGATTTTCAGATGGGCTTCGACGACTGGAAAGGCTTTGAGTGCAGCCACGACCACTTGAATTCCGGCTATTATCACAACGACGATCCCACGTTTCATCCCTGGGGTGACTACGATGCTTTTGCCCAAAGTCGGGCTGCTGTCGATCATCTGCGCGAGCGGAGCCAGGCCACCGATCCATTCCTACTCATGCTTTCCTGGGGACCGCCTCACTTCCCGCTGGATAATGCGCCGGAGGAGTATCTGAAACGCTACGAAAACCGCGAAATCGTGTTGCGCGAGAATGTGCCGGAGGACCGGCAGGAGAGGGCGATCCGGGAATTGCGGGGCTATTATGCTCATATCGCAGCCCTGGATCACGCGTTGGAAATTGTCTTAGACGGACTGCGCGACTTGGGTCTCGAAGAAGAGACGATGGTTATCGTCACCAGCGACCACGGCGAAATGCGGCAATGTCAGGGGCTGAAGACCAAGCAATTTCCGTGGGATGAAAGCATTCGGGTGCCATTTCTCCTGCGCTATCCGCCGGTGACCGGCAGGGGTGGCAGCGAATTGCCGATTCTTATCGATGCGCCGGATATCATGCCGACGCTCCTCCACTTGTGCGATTTACCGGTGCCGGAAAGTGTCGAGGGACGTGACTGGTCCCCTGAGATCCGGGGCACCCGTGCAGTGGATCCGGAGGATGCCGCACTCCTGTCCATTGCAGCCGGATTCACCGAATTGCGGTTCAATGCGATGAGCGTTTATCGCGGCGTTCGCTCCCGCCGCCATACCTATGTCCGGAATCTCCACGGGCCGTGGCTGTTGTATGACAACGAAGCCGATCCCTATCAGAAAGACAACCTGATCGATCGGCCTGACCATGCGGACTTGCAGGCGAAGCTCGAAAACAAATTACAGCAGATGCTGGCCGCCCGCGGCGATGAGTTTCTACCGGGAGAGGCCTATCTCGAACGAGCCGGACTGACCCACTACCATGAGACTCAAAGCGAGCCGCAGCAAATCTGGCGTGATCCATGGAAGAGTGAAGGCCCGGTTCCCGTTTCCGGACGGCAGGTCTATTGAGCGGTAGAAGGGACCGGTTGAAATGGATCTTTCGTTCGCCGGACATACTCCTGCAGTTTGTTCCGCATCCGTTCGAGGATCTTCTCGTGTCCCGGCTGGTGGACGAGGTTTTTCATTTCTCCGGGATCAGACGGCAGATGAAACAGCTGCTCCTCGATCAGGTCCATCGACCGATCAACGTAGCACATATATTTGTAGCTTCTGTCTACCACGCAGCGGCCGCGAATAGATGAGCGCTGGTTTTCCCCGAATCCCCCAAACTCGGTTTGCAAAATAATATGATCCGGCCATTCGTCCTCTTCGCCTCCCTCCGCCAAGTTTTTAAGACTCCGGCCGGGCAATGCCGGAGGAGGTGGGACGCCGGCATAGTCCAGCAGGGTCGGTAATAGATCAAGACCGATGCTTACCGGACACTCCTTGTCCAGACGTCCACCGGAAGGGATTCCCGGCCCGGTCATAATCAAAGGCACACGGGCGCATTCCTCATAGAATGTTTGCTTCTGATTCCATCCGTGGGCACCGCAGCCATCCCCGTGATCACTGGTGAAGAGGATCACCGTTTTTTCGATCAGTTGCCTGATTTCCAACTCATGCAACAGCTCTCCGATCTGAGCATCCACCTTTTCCACCAGTCGATGGTAGGCCCAAAGATACTGCCGCCAATTTAGTTCATTGTAACCCGCTGTCGGATGAATTCTAGGATACAACGACTGAACCCTTGCCAGCACCGAAGAATCTTCCGGCGTTTGGCCATGGTTTTGCGGAAGTGGCGGGAGCTGGGCGGGATCCTCGGGCACGGGAGGGATATCACCATTCGGGAGCCGATCCGGAATGCCGCCGGCGATTCGTGCAAACTCACAGATGTCATGCGGATTCAGCCATGAGGCGAAAAGAAAGAAGGGACGGTCTCTTGGTCGATCGAGGAACTCCCCGCAGGTTTTCGGGATTCTCGCGTCAATTCCACCTTCTTCTGCAAGGCGTACGAAAGGGAAACCATGGGAGGCTTTGTCCTCGACGGGAACGGCAAGATGCCACTTCCCCACATACCCGCAATCGTAGCCGGCGTCAGAGAGGTATGTCCCCATCATGGGCTCCTTGAGGAAACCGGGATGACCATGAAGATTATACGTGACGTTGATTTCGTGCGGATATCGTCCGGTGATGATGCTGTTTCTTGAAGGAACGCAAAGCGGCTGGGTGGCATAGGCACGATCAAATGCGCAGCCGCGAGCCAGAAGTCGGTCGAGATTTGGAGTGTGCAAACCGGGAGTTCGCCCGAGACAGCTCAGCATGTCGCCAAAATGCTGGTCAGTCATGATGAGCATCAGGTTCGGTTGATTGCGTGGATCTTCTGGTTTCATGGGTTAGCGAGGGTCTTCGATTCCGGAAAACAATTTTCGTGTAATTTATTCTCTATTTTTCCAATCATCTCTGCAATGCTGTGTTCCGGTAATTTACTCTGAATTCATAACAGTCAATGAAGACAAGAAAGCGACCCAACGTCGTCATATTTTTCACCGATCAGCAGCGCTGGGATTCGAGCGGACTCCATGGGAATCCGCTCAACCTGATGCCGACCTTCGACCGGTTTGCCCGGGCTCATACGCATGTGGCTCAGAGCTTCACCTGCCAGCCGGTCTGTGGTCCGGCTCGCGCCTGCCTGCAGACCGGGCAGTACGCCACCACCAATGGTGCGGTCGACAACAACTATCCACTTCCCAAAGACCGTCCAACGCTTGCCACCTGCTTCAACGATGCGGGATATCGTACCGCCTACTTCGGGAAATGGCATCTTGCCGCCGGCCCTATCGGCCCAGTTGAACCTGAAGACCGAGGTGGTTATCGGGATTGGCTGGCTTCCAACATACTCGAGTTCACCTCCACGCCGTATCAGACCACTCTCTACAATAACGAAAGCGAACTGGTCGAACTCTTCGGTTATCGACCCGATGTGATGACCGACGCCGCCATCCGCTACATTGTGGAACACCGGAAGGAGCGCCCGGATCAACCTTTTATGGCTTCGCCAGTGGATCAAACAGTCTCCAGACCTCACCCTGGAAGAGCTGCGGGCGCGGTGCGCCCAAGAGTTGGAGGTGAAGATCGGCATCAACGCCCTGTGGCAGCGATTGGACAAGCTCGGTTTGAGCTTTAAAAAAAACTCTGCTCGCAAGCGAGCAAAACAGACCTGATGTGGCTCTGGCCCGGAGTCGGTGGAAGCAGTGGCAGCCGAATTGGGATCACCGGCGCCTGGTCTTCATCGACGAGACCGGGCTGAACACCCAGATGACACGCCTTTACCGCCGAGCCCCGAGGTCCGAACGCTGCCTGGACAGGCGTCCCCACGGGTACTGGCACACCAACACCTTCATTGCCGCTTTGCGCCATGATCGCCTCGATGCCCCGTGGCTGCTGGACGGGCCCATGAACGGCCAAGCCTTCCTGGTCTATGTAAGCCAGATCCTCGCACCCACCCTGAGAACCGGCGATCTGGTCATCTGCGACAACCTCAGCAGCCATAAAGTCAGCGGCGTGGCTCAGGCACTCGAGCAGGTCGGAGCCTCTCTGCTCTATCTTCCACCCTACAGTCCCGACCTCAACCCCATCGAGATGGCTTTCTCCAAACTCAAGGCTCTCATCCGAAAACAGTGCGCACGTTCTTTCGACGAGCTCTTTGCTGCGGTCGCCGATGCCACCGGATCCTTCCAAAGGCGCACTGCTCCTGATTCTTTCGTCACGCCATGTATGCGACAGACTAAAACGAAAGTGCTCTAGAGGGCCGCAAGGGTCGGTGCGAGCTTCGCTTCCAATCTTTTGTTATGGGCTAGCCAAGGCAGAACAACAGCCCGTTGGACTCGCACCATTACATAATCTTAACCTAGCCGAATCCACTGTCCTCGCGAACGAAGATATCTACCTTGCGCCCGAGTCGGCGGAGGATGGCAGGAACGATCTTCTCTAGTGCTTTTCTTTCTAGGAGGTATTCGGTTTCAGGAATGGAGGTGGTTCCTGCAGGAGTCTGGATATTCTACCGTACGTTGGCTGTGGTTATTCGGTAGGGGATACTTGGAGCCCTCAGCGACTGTGATTGTGCAAATGAGTTCGCCGATTGACTGCATGCGTTTGAGAATTCGTTCACGGAATCGGCTCCGGATTTCTTTGTAGGCTGGAAAACCGATGAGATTGGTTAATTCATAGGGGTCGGCGTTCAGGTCATAGAGGTGGCTTTCCACGTAAACTTCGGCCGAGGCACTGGTCTCGGCTCCGTCGGGGATGCTGATCGCGTATTTCCATCGTTTACTTCGCAGAGCCCGTCCGGTACGCACATTCTTATCGCCAAATTGGATGAAGGCTTCGTCCGGCCAGTCTCCGGAGGTTTTTCGGGTTAGGGGCAGGATACTGCGCCCGCTCATGGTTGAGGGCACTTTGATGTCGGCGGCGTCCAGCAAGGTCGCGGGAACGTCTACCAGGCTGGTGGCCTGATCGAGCCGTCCGCCTCCTTCGAATGGGCCGCCGCTGAATACGAGCGGTATGCGAACCGAAGATTCATGGCAGGTGCGTTTGTAATCGTCGTTCCGTGTTTTGAAATGACAGCCATGGTCGCTGAGGTAACACACGATGGTCTCGCGGGTGGAGTCGAACGAGTGAACCGCTTCCATGAGGCGTCCGAAGGCTTCGTCCAGACGCTTGACCATCCCGCAGTAGCCGGTCCATTGGGCATGACTGCTGCCGCCTAGCGTCTGAAGATCCGGCGGCATCCAGCTGCCGCGGAATAGCGTCTCCGTGAAGTGTGGTGCGGGGTAGCTGTCATTTGTGTTTTGGTGGTGTGGCTCAAGGAAGGAAAGACAGAGGAACTGCGGTCGTTCGTCATTCTGAGCGGCGTGATTCAGCTGCCGAATCGCTTCGTCGGTCATAGCGTCGACCCGGTAGCCGGGTAGGCGGATCGCTTTGTCCTGCTCGTTCCAGAGCGTGGTGGAGTAAGGTCCGCTTACGAGTTCCAAAGTCTCTGCGGCAAGCCAGCGTTCGTAGCCACCGCGGCGAGCCGGTGGCACAGGCCCCGGAGGGCACTCGGGGCCTCCCAGATGCCACTTGCCGATGTAGCTGGTGGCGTAGCCAGCATCGCGGAAACATTGAGCCAAGGTGATGGCATCATCTCGGAGGGGCAGGCTGTTTTGCCAGACGCCGGTCTGGGAGGCATACTGGCCGGTTTGAAGACAGCTGCGGGCGGGTCCACAGACCGGTTGGCAGGTGACGGCCTCAGCGCAGAACGTACCCCGCTGCGCATACGCATCGAGATTGGGAGTCAAGCCGGTAGGGTTGCCGTGGATTCCAAGGGTATCCCAACGTTGTTGATCGGTGAAAAAAATGAGGACGTTTGGTTGTTTCATTGGCGGGATTCGGTTTCAAGATCGGAATTTCATTCGGAAAGCATGAGAGCGCTTGGGCCGTGGTGGTTTTGACTGCCCGGTGGATGTTTTCGCCAGCGTGGGTCGATATCGGTGGAGAGAGACCAATAGGGGTCCTCAGTGTTTGAGGTGTATTTCTTTAAAAGGTTTCGGTGCCGATTCAGTTCAGGGGCGGCGCCGGCATCATGGATAAGGTTTTGGGTTTCTCCCGGATCTCGGCGAAGGTCGTAGAATTCCTCACGATCGCCTTCGATGTAGTGGATATATTTACAGTTTTCGGTGCGGAGCATGCGTCCGGGCTCCACGGTAAAACCCCATTCGGTATGCAACTGGGTAACCACGTAGTCTTGGGGGTGCCCGTTTGCTCCCTGCCGGTCAGCCATGGGGCCAGTGATCGTCCTCTGAGACCGTCGGGAATTGGCAGTTGGGTGAGCTCGCATAGCGTCGGCATGAGGTCAAGAAGGGAAGCCAGCGGCGTGTCGATCAAGGTTCCGGTCGTTTCAATGCCGGGTCCTGTGGCAATAAATGGGACCCGGGTGGTCTCCTCGTAGAAACTGGTGTGCTTGGTGACCTGTCGGTGAGCCGTCATGGCGTCACTATGATCTGCCGTAAGGATGATTAGGGTATCAGCAAAATCTCCGCGACTCTCGACGGCGTCAAGGAGCCTTCCGATCTCCTTGTCGAGTCTTTCAACATAGTGGTGATAGGCGGCCAGGTAATGGCGGAAATTCGTATCGGTCCATCCTTCCGTCTGTGCGCTTCTGTTATGGGCGCAACAAATATACTGGACCGATGGTGGACGGGACTCCAGGTCACGATCATCGAAATTGTCCGGAAGGTCGGGGAGGGGACCGGGCACGGGCCGATCCTCATGCTCGCCTCGGTTATGACCGATCCAGTTGCAGATGTTGTGGGGATTATTCAGGTCCACAGCGTAGAGATAGGGTGAATTCTCCGGATCGCGTGGTTCGGTTAGAAATCCGCAGGCCCTTTCCACCGTATAGCGGTCCCGGCGTGTGTCGTAGTCGACCGGCCACGCCCCGCATTCGGCGTCAACGGGAAGTTCTTCCACTTGAGCGCAGTCGAACCCGCGAAGCGCCCCATTGTCATGCCGTTTCCCGAAGTGGACCGTTTTGTAGTCGGCGTTGAGGAAGATCGACCCGATGGTGGGTAGGTGGGGGTCTACGTCGGGGCAGGGGAAGGCGCGACCATTCGAGAGCAAGCCGGTCTCATGGGGATGTAGGCCCGTCCAAAATGCGGCTCGCGCAGGTGCGCAGAGAGGACATGGGCTGTAGCAGTTTCGGATCCTGGTGCCGCGCTGGAGAAGCCGGTCCATGTTGGGCGTTCTGGTAAACCCGTTTCCGTAGGGAGCAAGCGCGAGGGCGGAGAGTTGGTCCGCAATCAGCAACAAAATATTCATTTGGTCATGATTACAGTCGCTTCAGGAATTCCAAGGCGGAATCGGGAGCCAGGGGGTCTCCTGTGTGTAGGCATCCATAAGCTTCTGCAGCAGGGCAGCCTTGGTGGATTGAAATTTGGGGTCATCCCAAAGGTTACGGCGCTCGAAGGGGTCCTTTACCCGATCAAACATTTCTCCCCAGGATTGGCCTGCGTAGACGGTCAGACGAAATTCGGGTGTCACGAGGCAGCGCGGTCGTAGGCCGGTGCTGGGCTCGTCATTCTCAATCACCACCGAGTCGCGAATCGTTTTTTCCGGATCGCTGAGCAAGGACCGCCAGCTCCTTCCCCCGAGAAGGTTTAGCGGTTGGACGCTGCCCCGTTCGAAGGGGGTAGGCTTCTCGCGCCATTCGCTGCCCGGTAGAGGCAGGTCCGCGAAATCCAAAAGGGTCGGCAGCAAGTCCATTTGACAGATAAGGGAATCGCTTACGAGTCCGCCGGGTGTTTCCGGTGCCGCTACGATCGTGGGAATGCGGATACAGCCATCGAAGGTGTAGAAGGCTTTCCAGAGCAGCCCCTGGTCGCCCATCATGTCGCCGTGGTCGGATACGAAGGCCACCACCGTGTTTTCCCAAAGTCCGTGCCGGTCCAGAGTATCGAGAACGCGCCCGATTTCCGTGTCCAGGTGGGTAATCATCCCGAATGTCAGTGCCAGCATTTCCCGGCGTTTCGCTTCCGTGAGCCCGGAGTTATCGGTTCCGCTCGGATGGATTTTACCCTCGTGCACCTGTTGGTAAATCGGCGGCAGCCGTTCCGTTTCGGAGGGTGGCGGTAGCTTTACGTCGTCCGGATTGTACAACGTGTCGTACGGCGCCGGAGGAGCCACCGGAAAATGGGGATCAGGAATCGAGCAAAAGGTGAAAAACGAGGCGTTCTCGGCCGCACAAGAATCAATGTGACGGATGGTCGAGTCCGTGATGTAGCGGTTGTAGTGGAGCTCGGCGGGCAATGCCATGCGGTAGCAGTTTGCCGCCGCACAGGCTGGTTTTCGTGCATTGTTGGGCTTGAGCATTTCCGGGTCGCCACCCTTTGATTTGAGCCAGTGGATGTATTCTCCGAATACGAAACTGGTATGGCCGCCGACAAAATCGACGGTATCAAAACCGAAATAGGGCGTCGTGAACTCGGAAAAATTCCCCCGGTTCCAAGCTTCGAGGTCTTCCGGAAAACGTTGCGGATCCGGCTGGTCGAGTTTGGGAACGTAGGGGGTTAGGTGAAGTTTGCCGGCCGCATGGGTTCGGTAGCCGGCGTCTTTGAAGATCTGGGGCAGATAGTGAAGTCCGGGATGCGCCTGTTGTCCGTTGATCCGAACCCCATGGTCGCGCTGCATCAAGCCGGTGAACATCGTCGTGCGCGCCGGCATACAGATAGGGTTGTTGCAGTACGAGTTCGAGAATCGGATGCCTCGTGCTGCGAGACGATCCAGGTTGGGCGTTCGAACATTCGGATGTCCGACGCACCCCAAATGCTCCGCCCGCATTTGGTCCACGCAGATCAGGAGGACGTTCCGTGGGTTTCTTTCGCGCATGATATCGGTGGCGGAACGGTCGTGAGTCGAAGCCTCAGACGTCTCTTCTACGCCTGCGGAGCAATAGGGTACCCGTCTAGCCCAAAGTCGATGAGGATGGTTTGAGCCTGTGAGAAACTGGCGCTTAGGAGAATACAGGCAACGGGAAGCAGTGCGCGGCGGGAGATTTCTATCAAAGGACGATTGGAGGGTTGTAGTTTCATGATGCTATCGAAGAACCCCTGCATTGGAGAAACAAGAAATATATGTTAGCATCTATTTTAATTATATTAATTAAATCGAGATCTCGATTTTCCAGATAACTCTCATAGAATCGGGGCTATCATTCGGGGGATCAAATAGGCGATAATGAATCGAGGTCGAAATAGATAAAGGTGTTGAAGCCCGATTTCGATTTCGATAGCGATTTCGTATCCGTCGTGCTGCCTAATGGATCGGCGGAATCATTAAATACATTTCAATGAGCTATGATGCATAGATTTTAGGAAAATGAATTGAGATACTTTCTCTGTTTTTCTCTTGTGCTTTCCGAAAGAGCCTATTCTGGTCATACGGCATCCATTCCTGTCATGGCACGAAACACGGGCATTCCTCACTTTTTGCGAATTGCAGACAAACTGGCGGCCCGATTCGTTTCGGAAGAGGCAGGTAGGCGCCTGCCATCGGTGCAGGCGATTGCGCGCAGTGAAAAGGTATCCATCAATACCGCCCATAGTGCGGTGAAAGAGTTGCAGCGACGTGGCGTGGCTGTGTCGCGCCGAGGGTCGGGAAGCTATTCGCTGGGGCAAGAAGGCCCGGTAGCGCAGGTATTCGGCTATTTTGTACATATGCCACGTTTTGCCGCTTTTTTCCGCAGCCTGACCGAGCGTCTCGCCCGGCAGGGCTTGCGGGTGGTTCTGACGGAGACCGGACTGCGGGGCGAAGCCCTTGAGGAAGGTTTCGACCCGGAGGAGGTCGCAAAGGCCGCCATCGTGGTGTGGGTCTGTACAAGCCACCCGGAGGGCGTGCGAGCTTGCACCCGAGCGCGTCGACGCCTGCCCGCAAGAATGCCGATGATTTTGGTGACGGACCCCCTCGGGCTGGAGGTGACTGGCGGGCATCGTTTCGATTTCGTTCATTGGGGTACTTGGGACAGTACTCGGATGCTCGTGCAACAACTCGGGGAATCCGGAGTTCGGCATCCGGTCTGGATCGACCGATCCGATGTGGCCACCTTGACGCAGAAGGAGGCGGTAGCCGGTTTCCTGAGCGGGCTGGTCCAGGCGGATGTCAGGCGTCCGCTCGATCACATCTTTCGCTGGGATGTAGAGCGGCCCGGATCGTTGGCGGCTCTCTTTGCGAAGACTCGGAGTTGGCAACCCGGTGCCATCCTCCTGCAGTATGACTACCAGGAAGAGTTTCGAGTGGTCTGCTCCCGTGAGGGGATCCGCCTGCCGTCGGATCTGCCCGTATTAGCTTTTGGACATGGCGAATCGCGTCATCGGCTGCTGCAATCCTGGCGAAACCTGGCGAGGACTTGCGCGGATTTGATCGCGAGCCGCCTGCGGGATCCTGCGCGTCCTAATCTCAACGTCAGCCTCAAACCATTGAGGGAGAAGAGAAAAAAATGAAACGCCATCCAAATGTTATCGTGTGCCTGTCTGATCAGTGGCGGGCGTTTGAAGCGGGTTGTTACGGAAATCAGGCCATTCAAACGCCGCATTTGGATCGGTTGGCGGAGGAGGGGATTCGTTTCGAGACAGCGGTCAGCAATTTTCCCGTGTGCACGCCTGCGCGGTCGGAAGTCATTTCGGGGCAGCATTACCGGACATGTAGCCCGATCTCCTGCAATACGAACGAACTGTGGCCGGAGAAAAGTCGCACATGGTTTCCGCAACCAACGATTGCCGAGCGTTTTCGCGAGGCGAATTACGAAACGGCTTTGATCGGGAAGTGGCATATGGGACCGGAGCCTTTGCTGTGTGGATTCGATAGTGCGATCTACCCCTGTATCGTTCACCGTCATTACGATCAGGAATATGTGGAGAATGGGGGAGAGCCCTTTCGTGTAGGAGAGTTCGGACCGAATTATGAAAAGCGGAGGCTTTCGGATTTTCTCGGACAGACCCGCGAGAATCCGTTCTTTCTCTACTACAACATCTCCCAGCCACACATGCCGCTCGGCGAAGGCAATCTGCCGAATCAATTCCGTGGGTTGTATGAGAAGGACCAGCTTCCGCTTCGGCCGAACGTGTTTCGCGACGGGGTTATGGCGGACTGCGACGAATGGTTCTGGACCTACCTCGATCCGGATTTTTGGTATCGGACGATGGTGCTCGGCGAGAAGCCGCGGGAAACAGACCATCCGCCGGAGGGCTATAATCTTCGTGATCTCTACCGGGATTACTATGAAATGGTCACCTGCGCCGACGAACAGCTCGGCCATCTCATGGATGAGCTGCGACGGCTGGGGTTGGCTGAGGATACAATCCTCGTTTTCAGCAGTGATCACGGGGACAACTTGGGAAGCCATCATCTTTTCAACAAGGGCCAGTTGATTGAAGAATCGATCCGCGTCCCTTTGGTCTATTGGGCGCCGGATAGGTATGCTCCTCGGGTTGAACGAAAACGGTTGGGGCAATTGATCGACATCATGCCGACGATGCTCGATCTTGCGGGGATCGGTGTTCCGGAGGGCCTGCACGGACGGAGTATTCGATCGGTTCTCGAGGGTTCCGAATCCGAAGGGGAACAAAATCTGGCCTTCATTGAGACGCCCGGTGGCGAGATTGGAGTGAGATCGTCGATCCACATGCTCGGCGCAAAAATTGATCCGGAGTCCAATTCGATCTTGGAGGACGAGATGATATTTTACGATTTGGAGCAGGACCCGTTCGAGGAGAACAATATTGCCGGAAACCTGGATTCGCTACCTTTGCAGAATGCCCTTTTCCAGCGTCTTCAGTCGTGGCATGCGAAGACTCCGCGGTTTGCATCTACAGGCGTGGGGAATGAATGATGAAGAGATCGGTTAACCGGGAGTTCTGTGATTTCGGCGGTAGCCCGAAGGGGATTCGCCGGTCGAGCGGCGGAATATACGGCTGAAGTAGAGGGGATCACGATATCCGACCGTTGGGGCGATCTCAGTGATAGGGAGATCGCTGTGTTGTAGCAGCTGGATCGCGTGGTTCAGGCGCAAGCGGGTGAGCCATGCCTGGGGCGAGTATCCCGTTTTTTGACGGAAGAGGCGATAGAGGTATCCGGTGCTGCAGCCATACTCTTGAGCGAGAGATCCGACTTCGATTGGCTCGGCAAAATGCTTTTCCATATGACGGAGCAGTCGTTGGACCAGACTGGAGTCGGGGCGGGTGCCGTCTTGCAGGAGTCGATGAAAGCGCGAAAGTAGAAGGCTGCAGTGAGCGTCAAGTTCGGGGCCGATGGCCCCACCGGATTGTTTGGAAAAGATCCAGAAACGTTCGATCTCTTCGGCCAAGGAACGGCTATGGATCGTGGCGAGAACTTTGGCTTGCGGTGTACGTTTGTCCAGCCGAGGTGACCGGAACCCCAGCCAGATCGTGTCCATGATTCCTTCGCTCGCCTCCCGGTGGGCCAGTCCGGGCGGGACAAGGCAAACGTCCCATGGCTTGAGGGGGCGGGATTCGGTGCTCTCCAGACGCCCTTCGCCTCCGAGCACGGCGGTAATCTCCCAGTAGTCATGCGGATCAGAGGCCGTCGAACGCCTGGGTCCCCGGAATCGGTCCACGTAGAGCGGAGTCAACTCGCCGGAGCGATTTCCGACCGCTGAACGGCTCCACAGGGTTTCGGGGAAAATACGGATATGGTCTGGATCTCGTTGAGCGGGCATCGGTGGAATGTTGCTCCTGTTCGTAATCTTAATCGTACTCGTAATCTCAATTCCAACCCCATCGATTACGATTAAGATTAAGATTACGAACAGGAGAGCGGCATCGCGTAGATATTTGAGAAAGATGTCACAATTATCCATATAAAAGGAGCGATGCGTCAATGGTCGAAGGCGCCTATTTGCGGTAGTATTGTTTGTGATGAAGATCAAAGCGGCGGTTATCGGGTGCGGTGGAATCTCGCGCTTTCATTTTACAGGCTTGTCTCGCGCGGGTGCTGAGATCCTCTGGGCCTGCGACTTGGATTATAAGGCTGCGGTCGCCCGAGCGGAATCGGTGGGAGCGCGCAGCACCAGCGATCTTGGCGAGGTGCTCGCCGATCCCGAGGTAAATACGATCGTCGTGGCGACGGGCTCTGCCTCCCACAAAAGTATTTGTCTGGCAGCCATCGAGGCGGGGAAGTCCGTCATCTGCGAAAAA
This sequence comes from Puniceicoccus vermicola, assembly GCF_014230055.1. Classification (NCBI taxonomy): domain Bacteria; kingdom Pseudomonadati; phylum Verrucomicrobiota; class Opitutia; order Puniceicoccales; family Puniceicoccaceae; genus Puniceicoccus; species Puniceicoccus vermicola. The sequence goes on from NZ_JACHVA010000124.1 coordinate 90,229, forward strand.
ACGTTGGCGGAAACTCCGGAGGATGCGTGGCAGATTGTGGAAAGCGCGCGGCGAAAAGGAACGATCTTCTATACTTCCTATATGAAGCGTTTCATTCCGGCGGTAACGGAGGCGAAGAAACGGCTTCCCGACATTGGGAGGATCATCAGCGTTCACATTCGTACCCATCAACCGTGGGGAGACCTGTGGGAAAAAATTCCCACCGAGGGATTTTTCCACACTCCGCCGGGTGGACATTCTCAAGTGGTTCGAAACTATGGCGGGGGCATCCTTCTCTGCGGAGGGAGCCATATGGTCGATCTTGTCCTTTTCCTTCTCGGACGACCGACACGGGTTTATGCCAGATTGCATGTTCCCGACGGGCTTGATTATGATGTTCAGGCCTCCGCGATTCTCGAAACCGGGAACGGTACGGTCCATTTCGAAGCGCTCGCGCATCCGCTCCGTGAGATCGGTTTTCTTCGGGACGGATGGGATGAGAGGATTGAGATCACGGGGACTCGCGGACGCTTGGAAATTTTGAGTGCACAATGGGACGATCCCGAACGAAAATGTTCACGGCTGATTCACACGGAACACGGTAGTGGCGTGGTTCACGACCTAATGGGGCCAGCCGAATCTCCCTTTGATCGGGCGATTGCTTTCTACTGTGGAAACATCGCGCGGGGTGAACAGGGGACACTTTCCCGTTTAACGGGTTACGAGGCGGATGAAGTTCTGGCGCATCTGAAAGCGAGCGGGGAGATTGGACAAGCAATGGAAATTCAATGGAAAGGAAAGGAACAATGAAAACCGTACTGCCACCGAAAATCGATCTAAACGGCAAATGCGCCATTGTGACCGGAGCCACCGGTGAGCTGGGTCGGGTGATTGTCCGAGTCCTCGCGGCGGCTGGAGCCGATGTCGCCATTCATTATCACTCGAGTCGGACTCGGGCGGAAGCTCTTCGCAAGGAAATTGAGTCCCTCGGAAGAAAGGCCTTCGTTTGGGCTGCCGATATCACCGTCGAGGCGGAGGTATTGGCCATGCGCGATGCCGTTCGCAAGGAACTGGGGGATCCCGACATAGTCGTCAATAACGCTGTGATTCAGTACGAGTGGACTTCGGTTCTTGAGCAGGCCGTTTCAGATTTCGAGAGCCAGTTTCGTTCCACGACCTTGCACAATGTATTGATGGCGAAAGCATTCGCTCCGGCAATGATTGAACGTGGGCACGGGCGGATCATTGCCATCAACACCGAATGTGCGATGCAGTGCACACCGTCCCAAGGGGCCTACGCGAGTGCCAAGAGGGGACAGGATGGGGTCATGCGGGTCCTCGCTCGCGAATTGGGTCCCAGTGGAATTACCGTCAATCAGGTGGCCCCGGGGTGGATGATCAGCGAGAAATATCGCGAGGCCGGGCAAGAGCGACAGGAAGCCTACGAGGCGGGTGTTCCGCTGCGCCGACGGGGTGAAGATGTCGATATCGCCAATGCGGTATCGTTTCTCGCTTCCGATCTCGCCTCATTTATCTCGGGCGTTTACCTCCCCGTAAGCGGAGGAAATGTAATGCCTACGATCTAGAAACCTCTTCGATTGATCCTTTTCCAACTCAGTCACCTCTAACACTTCCATGACCTCCGCTCGTCCCGTTTTGCACCTGATCTCGCAGGCGCACCTGGATCCTGTCTGGCTCTGGCCGGTGAGGGATGGAATGGGGGAGGCCTTGACCACCCTGCAGAGTGCCGTAGACCGCGCTTCGGAAACTCCGGGTTTCAAGTTTACCCGTTCGTCGGCCTGCGTTTATCAGTGGGTGAAGGAGATGGACCCGCGGCTTTTTGCTTCGATCAAAGAGTTGATCCACGCGGGGCGTTGGGAGGTGGTGGGAGCGATGGTTGAACAGCCGGATTGCAATATTCCCTCGACGGAAAGCATGTTCCAGCAAGTGAACGCCGGGAGGCGCTTTTTTGAGCGTGAGTTCGGTTCCGATGGGCATACCCGCATCGGTTATAATGTCGATAGTTTCGGGCATTCCGGATCATTGCCACAGGTCCTGAAGCAGAGTGGTCTCGATTATTATGTCTTCATGCGTCCGCAGCTGGGCGACGGTGTCGAGTTTCCATTGCTTTTCTGGTGGGAAGCTCCGGATGGGTCCCGGGTTCTCGCCCAGCGGATACCGATCCAGTATTCCCAGAGCCCGGGGGCGAGCGTGGAGGCGATTGAATCCATCGTTCGGGCATCGGTAGCCGAAGGATTTGCCCCGGGGTTCCAACATGGGCTAATGTTTTTCGGTGTCGGCAATCACGGAGGCGGACCTACCCGGGAACATATCCAAAGAATTCTGGCTTTGCAGAAGGATTCCGCGCTCCCGGAAATCCGCTTTTCGACGTTGAGGGAATATTTCGCCTGTGTGGAGAGCGAAGCGGCGTTCCAGAATCTACCGGTCGTGCGAGGTGAGCTGAACTATGTTTTTCGGGGTTGCTATGCTGCCGACGGTTCCGTGAAACGGCACAACCGAATGGCCGAACAGGCTCTGTTTACGACGGAAGGACTGGATGTGTTGAAGGGCACCGGTGATGCGGGTGCGTTGAAGTCTTCGTGGTGGCAACTCGGGTTTAGCCAGTTTCACGATATTCTGGCCGGCACCTGTGTCGAGGCGGTGTCCGCGGAGAACGGCTACCGTTTCGGCGCGATCCTGAATACGGTGAATGACCGGTCATTGAAGTCGCTAGCAAGTATGGCGAGGCGGGTCGATACGCGGGGTGAAGCCGGCAGTGTCCTCTGTGTCGCGAATTCGTTGCCTTGGAAGCGTTCGATCATTGTCGGGATCGACACGTTTAAGGTGCCGGACGACCGCCACGAGATCTGCCACCTGGAAACTCCGGAGGGACAGGTGATTCCGATCCAGTGGCTCGCGGCGGAGGCAAATTTTGGACCGTGGGGAATGCCGTGGGGAAAGCTCACAGCGGTCATCGAAGTGCCTCCACTCGGCTACACGGTATTGCGCCTTGCCATGAAATCCCGAGAAGTCATCGAATCGACACCCACCCAAACGGAGGTGACTTCGGATCAGTTCCAACGAGTGGAGACCGCCGAGAATCGGCGTCCTGTTCGAAAGGAACCAGCCTTACGGGAACTTCCGGAAGTGCCGGGGTTTCTGACTGCTCCAGTGGGCGTGGTCATGCTTCCCGATGCGAGTGGCACTTGGGGAAATGGCGTGACGCGGTATGATGGAAAAGGGGAGAGGCCAGTGGATCGGGAATCCATGGTTATCGAAGAAGGTCCGTTGCTCTCGGTGGTTCGCGAAATCACTCGCGTCGGCTGGTCGGAGATCTGGATGGATGTGGTTCGCTACGCGCATACGCCGTTCGTGGAGCTGCGCTTGCGATTCAATTGGCAGGAACGTCGTAAGATGCTGAAACTGGAGATTCCGACGGGCTTGCGCCCGGCGCAGGTGGCGGCGAAAGTCTGCGGGGGTGTCGAATTTCGGCCTCCCTCCGGAAACGAAGAGCCCTGTCAGGATTGGGTTGCGGTCGAAGGGGAGTTTTCCGGAAGGAACCATACGCTCCTTCTCGTGAACGACAGCTCCTATAGCTATGATGTGCAGGACGGCGTTTTGAGGATGGTTTTGGCCCGTGGAGTTCCCTACGCCGAGTATCCTCCATTTGATTACAAAGATGATCGCCACGTTTCTTTCCTCGATCAGGGATGGCAGGAGCGCAGATTTTGGCTCCGAGCGGCTCCGTGTAGTTGGCGGGATCTTTATCCCGATCGGCTCGCGCGTGAGCTACAGGCTCCTCCGTCCTGGCTCTTGGATTCCGCCCATCCCGGTGATTTGAAACGAAACGACTCCGCTCTTGAGATTGAACCGGCACAGGTTTCGGTGCTGGCAGTCAGGCTTTCGGATTCGGGAAATGATGTGGCGATTAGGGTGCAGGAAATGAGCGGCCGGGCCTGCCAAGCCAGGGGCGTCCTGCGGGGAGCGTCGTTTCGCTTCGATCTGCGGGCCTGGGAAATCAAAACGCTCCGGATCGTTCGCGAAAGAGGAGGCGTTCGGGTGGAGTCAGGGCCGACTTGTGAATGAGAAAACATGCTCCAAGATGCAATCGCACCTCATAATCGTAATCGTATTCACTATTAATAATGATCACAAGTCATTGTTTATCAGTTTCTTGAATTATGATTACGGTTAAGATCACTAATAAGAATATGGCAATTTCTCGTTTGATCACTTTCCTATGAATCCAGCAAAACAAACCCTATTTCTGTCGCCCAACGGAAACGATCAGTGGACGGGGCGACGATCCGCCCCCAACGAAGATCGGAGCGATGGGCCGATGGCCACGCTTTCGGCGGTGCAGGAAGCGGCTCGCCGTCTCCGTAAAGAGACCGGGAAGGCTGCGCAGGTCTCGGTCGCACACGGTCGTTACCCCCTGGATCGACCGCTGACCTTTACTCCGGCGGACAACGGACAGGTGTGGTCGGCGGCTCCCGGGGCCCGGCCCGTTTTTAGCGGCGGACGAATTTTATCGGGCTGGACCGTGGGCGAGCATGCGGGGCGCGAAGCCTGGGTGCTCGATCTTCCGGAGGTGGCGAAGGGGCAATGGCATTTTACGCAGCTCTGGGTCAATGGACGACGGCGTGAGCGTCCCTGTCTTCCGAAGACCGGTTTTCATACTTTCGCGGGGATGGACGGGCAGCCGAATTCAGGTTTTGCCTGGAATCAGGGGCCGACCCGTGCGGAGTTCCGCCCCGGCGATATTAGGGCGTTTAGGAATTTGGAGGAGGTTGAGTTGGTGGCCTACCAATTGTGGTTCGATACCCACCATCGTATCCAATCCGTCGATGAGACTCGTAACGTGGTCCATTTTCGGCAGCCCTCGCTGGGGAGTTTGTTAGAGCAGTCGGGCGAGCCCGCGCGCTACCGTTTGATTAATGTGTTTGAGGCGCTTTCCGAGCCGGGGGAATGGTATTTGGATCGGACAACCGGTCGCTTGACTTACTTGCCCATGCCGGGTGAGACGGTGGAGAACACCAAAGTCGTGGCGCCTCGTTTGAGCGAGTGTTTGCGCTTTCAAAGCACAAAGTCAGAAGTGGTAGCCGACATCCGACTGGAGAATCTGGCCTTTGCCCACACTCAATGGACCCGGAGTCCAGATCATGTCGGATCGATTCAGGCGGCTTTTGATGTTCCGGGATCAGTTGTTTTTGATCGGGCCGAGAACTGTGTGCTTTTCGGCTGTGAAATCGCCCACTGTGCCGGATACGGGGTCGAGATGCTTACCGGTTGCCATCGCAATATGATCGCGTCCTGCACTATTCGCGACTTGGGGGGAGGGGGCATTAAGATCGGACACGAGTCGCTTGAGGTTCATGAGCCCGCTGTTGGGGAGAACCTTGAGGGTAGCAATCGAAGGATGGCGGCCACCGTCGCGGATTGTAACATCCATGACGGAGGCTGCATCTATCCGAGTGCGATCGGTATCTGGATCGGCAATGCGGGCATGAATCGCATCCAGCACAACGCCATTCACCACTTCACCTATACCGGAATCTCTTTTGGTTGGGTCTGGGGCTACGCGGCCTCCAGTCGTGGTTGTGACAATCGCATCGAATACAACCATATTCATCACATCAACCACGGGCGTTGGCTGTCGGACAATGGGGGTATTTATTCGCTGGGCCTGCAGAGCGGATCGAAGGTCGTCGGGAATCATATCCATGATATCGCCTGCCATCACTACGGAGGTTGGGGACTTTATCCCGATGAAGGCAGTTCGGGAATTCTCTATGAAAACAACTGCGTGCACGACATTCAGTTTGCTGGCATGTCGATTCACTACGGGCGCTTTCTCACTTTCCAAAATAACATCTTCGCACGGATGGACCGGGCGATGCTTGGTCTGGGTCGTGAGGATCTTTCCTGTGCTAACCGATTTGAACGAAACATTCTCTGGTTTGACCGCGATAACCTCGGCGAGGGAGCGGATCGGCCTGCCTCGACGCATGCTACCGCTCGCAATGTGGTTTGGAATGCCGCGGGCTGTGAAGGTGTGAGGTGGCCGCTCGGCACCTTAACGGCCGAGCAGATGGCCGGCCGATGGCTGGAAAGTCTCGAATTGGATCCACTCTTTACCAATCCGACGGGTGGAGATTTTACGTTGCGCGAGGATTCGCCCGCCTACGATCTGGGGTTCCAGACGTTTGATGGCCACCGTGCAGGACCGCGGCAGAAAGCATCAATGCCGGTGTCTTTTACCGATTACTCGTTGCCGGAGGCCGAACCGATTGCGGTTGCGGTGGCCGGGGTCGAGCTGGACAAGGTGATCGAGGAGGAAAATGGGAGGCGTGTCGAGGCGATGCTTCGGGTGCGGAATGTCTCCGAACTCCCGGTCTCCGGAGTCTATCAGGTGCTTGGATCTGGGGCGGACGGCCGCCGTTGGGAAGGGGAAAGTCTAGCTGTGGAGTTACTGCCCGGAGCCACGGTAGAACTCCGATCATCGTTCGTAGTGCCCTCGGATGCCCGCCGCTTCTGGTTGATGGCTTGCGGCGACGAAACAAATCTGTTCAGCGGAGCCACTTTGGTGAATATCCCCGAAACGGTGCCAGTCCCTGCCTTGAAAACGTGGACCATCCCCGAATCGGAAGACGAATGGATTTCATCGCTGGCGGATGGGACTTCGGTGGAGCGGTCCCAGGCGGGAACGCAAATTCTTCGCGCACGGGTAGCGATCTCTGGTGGAGACCAGCTCTGTCTGGTCGGTGAAATCACCGATCCGAAACCGGTCCTCAACGAACACCAGCCGTGGAATGGCTCCTCGCTCGAGCTCTTTTTGGCGCCAGAGACCGGAAAAGAGATGAGACGATCCTTTAATTTCGTTCTCCTGCCGCCAGTGGAAGATGGGGTCGCGGTCTTTCGCGGACTCCGAGGCTCGTCTGTCCCGGAAGGAGCCATATTTAGCACTGCCGCAGCCGAGGGAGTTTGGCGTTTCGCGCTACGCATGCCACTTTCCGGGCTGGAGATAGCACCGGCGGCAGACGGTTTTCGCATGGACCTTATTGTGAATGCGACGGCCACCGTCGCGGGGCAGAATCACCTCCGACTGCCGATATGGGGTTCCGACACTCGAAGTAATCTGACGAACAGCGCATTCCTTGCTCGGGTGAAGTGTCTGTAGGTCTTTTTACTTCCAAAGCGCGACAAGACTTCTCATCCGCATTGGGCGAGTTGGCAGCCGATTGGCGAGGGTGCTTTCTCTTTTCATCAACCTGACAGTTTTGCGCCGATCGCCTTTGCTTAAATAAGGGGAGAAACTCACACGAGATATTCTTTATGAAGACCCTTGATCTGCGAGTTGCCGTTGGGGGTTCGAAAGGCCGAGTTTGTAGTGAATTTGGTTGATTCGGACGGATATGGGTTCGTTGGGGAGTGCTATATAGGGCCCTTTAAGCATCTGCCAAATATTCTATTTACCAAAATAGGAGAAACCTATCGGTTCGAAGTGGAGATCCCAGGCTGGATCGAAAACGAAACGATCCGTTTCCATTTTCCAACTCATTGTACGCTAGCGATCCATTCGATTTACGTCGAAGAAGAGAATTTTTCTTTACCTCCTCCTTCGAGAAGGAAGCGCTGGGTGGTGCATGGAGATTCAATAACGCAGGGTGCGAATTACTCGACTCCTCGCATGGCTTGGCCTGACATGGTTGCCCGCGAGCTGGACTGGGACGCGGTCAATCTGGGAATCGGTGGATTTGGCGTGTTTGACCCGCGGGTAGCGGAGTACGTGGCCAGTCTACCCAGAGATTTTGTCAGTATCCACTGTGGTGCCAATTTGAATGGAAAGGAGGATCATCGGGAGAGGATCCGGCAGTTCCTGTCGATCGTGTTGGCCAATGGTTTTTCAGCGCCGTGTTTGGTGGTCACCCCCATCGTTTGCCTGACGCGTCAAGTGCAGCCGATTCGTGATCAGATCCGTGAGGTCGTGGAGAGTTTCGGTATACCGAATCTTCGGTGTGTAGACGGATTATCGGTCGTGAATCAGCTCAGTGCTTTGAACAGCGACGGCTTGCATCTCAACGACTGGGGAGAGATCTCGTATTACCGATCAATTGTTCGAATATTTAGAGAATGGAGCATTTCATCGAATGAGTATTTTTAGACATGTAGGGTTCCGAAGGCGGGTTGGTCTGTGTCATTCTGGTATTTTGGGAGGCCTTGTGTTGCATGTTTGGGCTGAAGGTGAGGGTGGAAAATATAGCCAAATGTAGATCGAAAGCTCGTCATTAATAATAGGTGTCGAGGTATTCAGCCAGCGGGTAGCTTTTCGCTTGGGAAATGACTCGCCCTCTCTTGCGTAGGATCTAATGCCGGTTACCGAGCATCCCGCTCCGAGGCATGCCCCCATTCAGGTCGTTGAAAAAGGTAAAACCGACGCTGTAATCGTTCTTCGCTCTTAGGGAACTAAAGAGTTGAAGCCAATGGTCGAAGAGCTGCGAAAAGTCTTTCAACTGACAACGGGAGCCGAGTTAAAAGTAATTAGTCCTGAGGAGGCTCTCGCACACGACGGCGTGTTGATTAATATTGGGAACTGGCCTGGGGCAAGAGAGGTTGGGCTCGTAGGGTCGGAAATGCCGATTGAGGGCTTTGCCATAAAGACTGCTCCCAATCAGATTTTTATCGTAGGTCACGATGATTTTTCGGTCGACGGGATTGAGGGGCTTGTATCAAACGGCACGGCGTGGGGAGTTTCGGAGTTTATGGAGCGGTTTTTAGGGGTGCGTTGGTATTGGCCGATCGACTTGGACGGCCGTTCGATTGTTGAGCGCAGTAGCATTACGATAGACCCTGTTTATTTGAGCGACGCTCCTGTTTTTCGAAAGCGAATTTACTGGCCCCCGTTCAGTCCGATCAAGCATTACGGGAGACAGAATTTTGGTGATCTTCTTCGCTCGCTTCGGGCAGGCTCTTCCTGGCCGATTCAGCTTGAGGTGCACACACCTCGTTCTTGGCATGAGAACGAGGACTACGTTAAAAATCGTCCAGATATTTTCGAGAAAAATCAGGATGGCACCCGGACGTGGGAGATGCTGGATTACGCCCATCCAATGACCCTCCAAACCTATTTGGAGGAGATTGCCGACTATGTGGAGAATGGGACCCCTAAGGACTTTATCCGGGGTAAAACGGTTACCGTATCACCCGCTGATTTTGCGGTAAACTCTTACTGTGAAGAAGCGCGCGCACTCTGGGACGAGGATGCCGGTCGATATGGTCAGGCTTCGCGGATCATGGCTGATTTTGTTCAGCGACAGGGGGAGGCCATGCTGGTCGATGCCCAGGAACCTCGGGCAGTGCAGATCGCTGCGCTCATTGGCGAGTCGCTCGGTCCACTGGCGGAAGATCCTCCCGGCCGTAGCCGCACTGACCGGAGAGCGGCTGGAAAGCGTTTTGAGGTCTATTCCGTCCTCGTGGTTCCGGTAGAGCTTATGGCGAAGCTTCTCGGTCGACCGGCGCCACGGGCGGATCCCCGGAGGAGCGGGAACGAAACTCCGGCGACAATCCAGACACTGCCAGCGCCGGGTATGCACCACCAAGTCGCAGCGACTGCTCATCAAATCCAGATGACTGGCCCGCCGCTTATACCGGCCCTTGCTGTGGAGGCGATCGCCTCCACAGCAAGGGCAACGCTCCGGTGCCTCCTTCGGAGACACATGCACCTCACTTCGCTGAGAACTTATCGATTCGACACCGATCATACGGTATCCTTTAATGCCTATCTCTCTATTAATCATCGGGGACAGGTTAGCATCCTCTGCTGCCTGTCCCCACTTTTTGATCAAGAGCG
>NZ_JACHVA010000125.1 GCF_014230055.1 Puniceicoccus vermicola
AAAAGGCATAGCGAGCGTGGCCGGGATGCGTGGCCGCCGCAAAGGGGGCCTGTCGGCCCCGCTTCGCCCGGAGGGCGACGACGATCCTTTTTCGTTGTGGTCGCACTCGGAGGCGTGGCTGGAGCGGATGGCCGAGCGCAATTACTCGGAGACGAGCCTGAGCGCGGCCCGTTGGGCTTTGAAGATGTTCCTGGACTGGGCGAAGGAGCGGGAACTGTCCTCTCCCGATCAGATCACCAAGCCGATCCTCGAGAGCTACCAGGGCTGGCTCTACCGCTACGAGAAGAAGGATGGCGAGCGGCTGAGCGTGCGCACCCAGCGGGCAAGGCTGGGCACCTTGCAGCGGTTCTTCTCCTGGCTGTGCAAAAGCGGTTTCCTGATGGCCAACCCGGCGGCCGACCTGGAACTCCCCCGCAAGCCCTATCACGCCTTGCCGAAGGCCCTCAACGCCGAAGAGCTGCGCCGCCTGATGGGGCAGCCCGACGTTACCGATCCGCTGGGACTGCGGGACCGGGCCATCCTCGAAACGCTCTACGCCACCGGAATGCGCCGGGGCGAACTCGTCTCCCTGGACCTCGAGGACATCGACCTGAAAGCCTCCAGCGTCCACGTGCGCAAGGGCAAGGGCGGCAAAGGTCGTCTTCTCCCGCTGGGAGAGGCGACGGCCCGTTGGCTCGAAGCGTATCTGGAGCGGAGTCGTCCGGCTCTCTCAATGAGGGAGGACGAACGGGCCTTTTTCCTCAGCGGCTACGGCGAGCGCTTCAACCCGAACTACCTCGGCAACTGGGTGAGCAAGACGATCAAGGCCGCCGGGATCGAGAAAAAGGGGGCCTGCCACCTGCTGCGGCACAGCTGCGCCACACACATGATGGAAAACGGGGCCGACCTGCGGAGCATCCAGAGCATCCTCGGCCACGCCCGGCTCGACACCACGCAGATTTACACCGAAGTGAGCCTGGTCCACCTGCGCGAAGTCTACGAGAACAGCCATCCGGCCGCACAAGCAAAGCGGACTTGAAGAAACGACCGGACGGGCTATCTTTGATAATCGTAGCATGACCACCATAATCAAAGAAATCCTCGGAGAACTCAGCGGCCTTTCCGAACAGAAACAACGCGTGGCCGCTTCGGTGGTCCACGCCTTATGGTCGGAGGAACGTTCGGAAGACGCCGTCCATGCCGAGTGGAGGGCCGAACTCGACCGACGCAACGCGCAACTGGCAAGCGGGGAAGTCGAAGCCATCGACGAAGCCTCGATGGAATCCTTCGTCGAGAAGCTGGTTGCCGGTGAAGGTTAGGTTCCATCCCGAAGCAATGGCCGACTTGCGCGGCTCTTACTGCTATTATCGGGGCATTGATCCCGAACTGGGGCGGGACTTCATCGAGGAATACCGCACCGCGCTCGCCTTCGCCAAAAGCGATCCGCTGGTAATGCGCGTTTTCCACGGCAACGACCGGAGGGTCTTTTTCCGGCGATTCAAGAGCTACGCCTTGGTCTACGAAGCCTTCGAAGACGCGATCCTCGTTAAGGCGGTCGCCGACCTCCGCCGGAAGCCTTTTTTCTGGTCGAAGCGATAGCCGAACGGGCCGAGATTTTGCTTCCTTCGACCGCCTTACGGGCGTAGCCTGTTGCTTCGAAAATGGTCGCCCTCAACGAAGCATACGCCCCGAGCGAAACCCATGAACGGCGAAAAAACCGCGTCGGGGGATTTTTTTTCTTAGCTGCCAGCCGCGCCGGGTCCGACCAGCCCGCAAGCCCTGATTGCGTCGGGGAAAAACGGGGACACGGCTACGACACCGCGTCGGGTGTTACTGTATACGGCTTCAGATATTATGTCCCTGAAACGGGGCGGTGGCCATCCAGGGATCCCATTGAGGAGCGGGGTGGGCTGAATCTCTATGCGATGGTTGGTAACGATGCTGTGAATCAGTGGGATTTTCTGGGATTGGCAGCTATCGATGAATTTTATTTACCTGATTCAGCCGAAGGAGTTCCGTGGTCTTACGGAGATACTGATGGTGCCTTAGCTTATACATCCCCGAGGGTGCAAATTAGGTGTGCTTGTAGTGAGACTGAAGATGATGCGACCAAATTTGAAGTGTTTTGTTCTGTCCAAGTCTCGTTTCGGATTGTTATCAGCAATGAAGTCCGTGGTTTATATATAGATGGTATTTATGGACATGAGCAATCGCATGTTAGAGCTATGCTGCAGGGGTTTAAACGAACATCACGCCACTACAAGAATTTGTATAATAAGAAATATACATGCAAAACTGAATGTGAAGATGACGGAAAGCACACTTACATAGAAGGCCAGATGAAAACAATATTTGATGACATTATTCGTAATGAGGAAGCTCACGTTGGATCTGGGCCAAATGATCCTTATGGAGAAGTTCCGCCTATTGCAGAGGTTCCAGATCCTTTCGGAGGATGATTTTTTATAATGATCAGAATTTTCAGCATTATCTTTTTTCTTTTTTGGAATTTTTCATTTGGAGCAAATTCTTGTGAAGAGCCATATCTGGTGAAATTTGATAAGAATAATCTCAATGAAATCGTAGGTGATAGTAAATTTCGGGAAAGTTTGCTCAAGATGCAGACGGTATCGATTATCAGCTTAGATATTTCCGATCTGGAAGCTATCTTCAGTGTAATACAGAATAATGAATTTGGGGAGATCTTCTGCCTTAAAGAGTATGATCATAACTTGGTTAAAATTCGAACCGAGTTGTCTCCTTCAAATGGACGAGAAATGTTTATGTTAAGATCAGAATTTAAGCATTGGATCATTTTAGATGAAACCTTGCGGGATTGGTATCTTATTCGAAGGCAAGGGTCTGAAAAAGGGGAGGCTACGAAGGGGCCACGGGACAGGAAATGACTCCACAAGCCAACCATAGGCTTGCGGACTGATCGCATGCCAGATTGAAAAGATTATGTGGTTTGTTCAGCTTCTCGACGCCGACTCCCTGTTTTTCAGTTGTTAATGTGTAAGCACTTTTTTTGACATCGTAATTTTGTTCAAATTGCGGTCGTAGGATTTTAAGGTTTTTTCCAACATTGAGGTCGTATTTAGCGCTCATTTGTGTCGTAGTTTTGCGACAAAAAAGGCCCGTCGGAAGACGGGTTTTTTAGGGCTTCGCGAAGGTAACGTCCAAAAAGTTTCGCAAAATTGAAAAGAGTGCCTTTCCGCCGGTAATCCGGTAGGCAGTTGGTTAACCACAACTAACAGCCATGGAAGAGACCAACGAAAAGACACCTGAAGAGACAGTAGCAGGCCGTGAGGCCGAATCAAGCGAAGTTGTTCGGATCAACTTCGATCACCTGAAGAAGGATCTGAGCGGATTCGTGCGCGGAACGGTGGAGGAAGCCCTCAACGGTCTTTTGAACGCCGAGGCGGAGCATCTTTGCAATGCGAGCCGCTATGAGCGAAGCGAGGAGCGCACGGCCCACCGCAGTGGCCATTACGAACGCAAGCTGGAGACGACTGCTGGCAAAGTGAACTTGAGGGTTCCGAAGC